>JBILYM010000174.1:0-4924 GCA_044377725.1 Phycisphaerales bacterium | reverse complement strand
GGGCAGCTTGTATGCACCCCGCCCAACAAGCCATCGCCACCAACACTGTATAGCCGCGCCGAGAGATCATCGATTGCCATTTCATCGAACGGAACACTACGGCACCCACGCCGTTTGCGCTACCCGGCACAAATCCCGTCACTGTGCACGTCACCACCACCGCCCGTCCCGTCACCCATGCGGCACAATCACTGCGGCCATGCGCCCACTCCGCGCCCCGTCCCTGCGATAACTAAAGAATTCGCGAGGGGTAGAGGCAGTGCACAATTCCTCGCCATCAATTGATTCCATCGGCACACCACTCGCGCGCAATTGCTCACGCACCGCGCCGAAACAATCAATGTGCTCCTTGACGCGGCTGCCGCCGGGCAACAAGACGAATGCTGAGCCCACTGCATTCGCAAACTCACTGGCGACCTCCGGACCAACTTCATACACCTCACGACCGATGCATGGCCCAATAGCAGCAACCATGCTTCCGGCCCGTGTGCCGCGCGCCGTACACATCGCCCGGATCGCCTGCGGTACCACGCCAGCAACAATGCCGCGCCAGCCCGCATGTATGGCGCAGGTCATGCCACTTTCAATACACGCCAGCAAAATCGGCACACAGTCCGCAGTACGAATGCACGGCGCTACCCGCGCGTCGGTGGCCAGCACCGCGTCAGCGGCAATGCTTGGTGTTCCAAATCGTTCGTCGCCTTGGCAATGAAAAACAGCACACTCATGTACCTGCCGCACCCGCACCATCTCTGAACGCGAAGCGCCGATCGCTTCCATCAACCGCCGTGCATTCTCCAGAATATTGGCGTCACTATCTGGCTCACCGGGCGCCTGTGCCACGCCTAGATTCATTGAATCAAAGGGCGCCGCACTCACGCCGCCATGGCGCGTTGAGAATCCATGGTGAAACCCCTCCGAAGCAAGTAACTGACTTCGGTAGAACACCACCTCATTGGACGCCACGATGCGTTGCAAGTGAGCCATGCCCGGACGATACGCGCCACGCGCACCCCGCATCACGATGCCGGCACTTTCGCACGCCTGCCGCAACGCTTTCGCAACCCGGCCGCAACACATTCGCAACCCTGCCACAACGCTGACGTAACGCTGAAAGAAACGCTTACCCGTCACCCATCAGCATCATGCCCGCAAACCGCCCGTCAATCGCAACAAGGAACATCCCATCCGACACCGCCATCGGCACGATCGGTGAAAGCTCCACTCCATGTTCAAGGAGGAATTCTGGCGACCCCATCAGCACGCGCGAGCCCGCCACCACACCCACCGCGCCGGCCCCGACGCGCTCACAATTCACCGCGTCCACCATGCGAATCACCCGAACATCCGCTGCGCGCAGCAACTCTTCCGCCGCAGGATGCCCCGATCCACACGCAACCGCCGCCACTGCACGCAGCAGGTCGTTCTCACTCATCCAGCCAACCGGTAGCACGGTGATCACCGCGGGAGTGTAGGAAAGCCCAAGAGCCCGATGAGAATCCATCAGCAAATCCATCTAAATGGGAACTTGCACCCACTACTATAAACAGTATAGTACTGTGCATTATTTACTAAATCATCGCCTGCAACGACCAAGACTATGGACCCGCAGACCTCGCACTCATGCACCGCTGGGTTGCCGAGCGGCGCAGCGTCAGCGCTACTCAGGTAGCAACCAGCGAGCAGGGACCGTGGCGCGATGCTGCCCTTGTTTCAGAACTTGCGCGCGCCTTTGGCAATCCAGACTACGAATCCGCAGCGCCCGGAACACCCCCCACCGCGCCACCCACTGGCCCCAGCGCGCACGTACGACGCCGCCTCAGCAATACCTTGAGAGCACCAAGGCCAAAGCCATTCTTGATATCTGCTCCGTGCTCGCCAGGAACATCGGCTCCATGGTGTGCGGCATCGTGATGCTCACACAACTTCCCGCGGCACGGGATCGCATTGATCAGAACCAACAAGGTGAGAGAATTTGACCAACATCGACGAAGTAGCCACGCCTTTCGCATGTACGTAACACACCTCGCGCATAAACGTAGCGCAGCGTGCACTTCACTCAGTCAACGCGCTACTTCACACTCGGTGCGGCCGGAACACTCGGCGCCACCGGAGCAATCGGCTGCGGCGTCCCAGCGTCTGCTGGTGAACTTGGCTGAAACCGCCCATCAATCGTGAGTACCAACGGCGGCTCGCCCGCCGTCTCCAGTTGCACCGTGCACACTGAGTCTCCCGCCTGCGGCCGGAACTTGGCAATCACCGCTACTTCAATGGACTTCCCCGGCCCGATCGAAGCCGGAAGCGGCGGCACGGTGGAACACTCTGTACTCACCGAAGTGCGCAAACTTCCCACGTGCACTGTGCCCCACGTGCGATTACTCAACACGAAGACAGACGGAACCTCAACGGTCGGCCCCCCTGCGCCGGTGATCCACTCCGTGTGCCCACGCGGACCCTCCAATTGCGCCAAGTGCGAAGTGCAGCCCGGCATCACCCATGCAATCATGGTGACCGCTGCACATCGAACCATCCACACCGCGCGCGCATCCCCACAGCAACGGTGGTAACTCACAGGTTGGCAACCTTCCAGCCGTCGCGGTAGGTGCGCTTCAACATGGCGCTTGCCACCGGACTGTTGCGGAACGTGCACGTGGCTTCGTCGTACTCAAGCTTCTTGCCTGGATCGAGCGAACTCATCGCACCAATCGAGAGGCTCTCGCACATGCGTCCAGCCTTCTCAAACCGAGACACGCACGCATCCTTCTTACCCGCGATGCATGCATCCACCCAGTCGTGCCAATGATTGGAACTGCCAAGATCTTCAGGCTTCATCTCCACCACCTTGCCATCAACAAAGATCCGCGCCCATGCGTACTCGATCGGGAACCACATGATTCCCTTTTCGCCCACCAGAATCACGCCGCCGTCGCCCTTGACGACCTCTTCGCCCTGCTTGCCGCCTTCCCAACCATCAGGAAGACCAAGCGCCTTGAAGTCTGGGAACTGTCCGCCATCAAACCACTTCAGCGTGAGACCAGACTTGGAAGTCTTCGATGTTGGTCCGTAGGTAACCACCACTGATTCGCTCTCTGGGAATTGATCCGTGGATGGCTTGACCGGATTGCAGTACACGGTGAGTGGGCGTCCAAGCTCCAATTCATAGAACGGAACATCAAGCATGTGGCAACCCATGTCGCCAAACGCGCCGGTGCCCCAGTCGATGGTGCCGCGCCAATTGAACGGCGTGTATCCGTCCTTAAACGGACGATTCTGCGAAACGCCCAAGAAGAGATCCCACGAGAGCCAGTCCGGCGTTGGGTCGCTACCGATTGGACGCGGGTTGCCCTGCGGCCACCAACCTGCTGGACGATTCGTCCATGCATAGACCTCTTTCACTGGACCGATCGCGCCATCACGCAGCAACTTCTGACCGTAGCGACGCCACTTGGTAGCGATGCGCTGCGTACCCATCTGCGTCACCAGTGACTTCTTGGAAGCAGCAACTTCTCCCAAGCGGCGATTCTCATACGCGCCCTGCGCGAGTGGCTTTTGGCAATACACATGCTTGCCACGATTGAGTGCTTCCATGGCGATCGGTGCATGCATGTGGTCGGCGGTACTCACCACCACTGCATCAAACTTGTCAGCCATCTTGGCGTACATCTCGCGCCAGTCTGCAAAGGCAGCAACGCCTGCGAACAGTGGCGCGATTGCCTTGCCATCGTCGCTCTTGCCACCAAGCCGCAACATGTCGAGCGGTCGGCGATCAATATCGCACAGTGCAACGATCTCCACTGACTTGTGCGACGCAACTTCGGAGAGGTCACTGCCGCCCATGCCGCCGCAACCAACCTTGGCGATACGGAACTTCTCATTCTTCCACGGCTCGCTGCGGTGCAAGTGGGTCACCGTACTGAACGCAAACGGCGTAGCGAGCGAGGCAAACACAAATGAGCGGCGGGTGATCTGCATTCACGCATTGAACAAGAAATCCGCCCGCCCGCGGAAGCGGACGGGCGGAATATTTTCATCTCAAGTTGTTCGCCCAAACCCAAGCGACTTCAACTTCATAAGTTTGCGCAAATCAGTGACTTCTCGGAGACTTTGGCTCAGTTCGGTGACTGACCGGCTGGCGCACCGCCATTACCGCGACCGCCACCGCCTCCGCCACCACCGCCGCCACCACCACCCCGGAACGCTTCTGACATAGCTGCGCGCTCCTTCTCATCGATGGTTCCGTCGTTGTTCTTATCAAACTGCTTCATGCGGTCCTGGGCCTGCTGCGGCAAGTCTGACAACTTGATCGGCCCGTTGTTGCCGCCCATCATCCCGCCCCAACCGCCTCGGCCGTTGTTCTCACGACCCTTGGGCAGCGATTCAAACTGTTCCGGCGTGAGCAGCTTCTCTAGGCGCTCCATGTAGGTGTCGTTGGTTTCCGTGCGCTTGTCAAAGAGCTCACCCGACTCGCCTCGACCATTTCCTGGACCACCCCGCGGGCGGAACATCTGCGACATCGGAACATCGCCGGACATGAAGCCAACAATGCGGGTCATCTCTTCGGTCTGACTCACTGGCTCTTCCTTTCGGATCGCCTGGGCGATTCGGTCATTGAGCGGACTCACCTCGCTGTTGTACTGCGTGCCCAGCGCCGTGATTGACTCCATCACCGTGGCCTCAACACCTTCAAGCTTCATCGCTGCTTCAAACGCACGCTGCACGCGATTCTGCGCATAGACGCGGTCAAACGCCAAGGCCAGGGCCGCCGCACGCACGCGGGACGCATCTTCCGGTGAAAGCTCTGCGCAGATCGCCTCGCGATAGCGATCGTTCACTTCACGCACCTTCTCGCGCAGATCCAATGATCGCGTGGCAAATCGCTTGGCCGCGTCGGCATCGCCCGTCTGAATTGACTGCAGGTATTTGC
>JBILYM010000173.1:0-4960 GCA_044377725.1 Phycisphaerales bacterium | reverse complement strand
GCCCCGTGGGTGCCAACCGGACGAACAGATTCGCCCGAGGCTAAGCGGAACCTTGTGGAGCGCAGCCGTCCGCGTCCGAGGGTCCCGCGCGCAACGGAGGGGGCGGGGGACGGCTGAACTCACTTCACTGAACGCCTGATTACTGGCCCGCACGCGCCTTACGAGGACGGCCGCTGAGCGCGGCCCTGTCCTCTCCGGCGCCTGCGGCCAGATGGGGGTGGTCCGCAGAATGTGGAATTCATGCCGACCGTTGTGCTGCGAACAAGACCAGCCACTCGGCCGGGGTCAAAGTTTCGGGGCGGCGCATTGGATCGAAGCCGGCGGCCGCTACGGATTCGCGGTCAAGAATTGCTCCGAGCTGTTTGCGCCGTTTGCCAAAGACTCGCTGTACGAACTCGGTGAACGGCTCCCATGGGTTGCATGGTCGCTCTCCGGCGCGTGGGCGGATGGCGAGCATGGCGCTCGTCACCTTGGGTGCTGGCCAGAAACAGCCGGGCGAGAGAACGGCGATTTGTTCAACGTCGGCAAGCAGCTCCATCATCACGCTGATCGGGCCGTACGCATCGCTGCCGGCTTTGGCCATCAGTCGGTCGCCAACTTCGCGTTGGATGGTGACGAACTGGCCGCGGCATTCTGGGTGACGTTCCAGCAGTGTTGCAATCAGTGGTGTGGCGGCTTGATATGGAAGGTTGGCAACGAGCGTGAATGGACGGCCGGCCAGTGCCTGCAGAATCAGCGCGGAAATAGCGTGTTTCCCGTCGAGGCAGTCGGCTTCGACCAACGTCAAGCAGCCGACCCCTGCGCCCATGCGGTGTGCGTTGCGCGTTCGCACGATGGAAGCCATGTCGCGGTCAAGCTCGCAGGCAATGACTTCGCATCCCGCGTCAAGCAATGTTTCGGTGAGTGTGCCGGTTCCGGGGCCGACTTCTAAGACCAACGCACCCGCTGGCAATGCTGCCGCAGCTACTAGCTTTCGCAGTTGGTTGTGATCGTGCAGAAAGTTCTGCCCAAGCGTGTGCTTTGGCCGAATACCGCGCGCGGCCAACTCCTCTTTGATCTCGGTCAGCGTCTGCGGCATGTCAGCGCGCAGTCGCCTCGGCGCGGACTTCGCGCAACACAGTCACCTTGATTTCACCAGGGAATGTCATTTCTTCTTCCACGCGCTTGGCAATCTCTTGCGCAATGCGGAATGCGTACGCATCGTCAGCCTTCTTGGCGTCAACCACCACGCGAACCTCTCGACCCGCTTGAATGGCATACGCCTCGTCTACGAATTCATGCTCGCGCGCAAGCGCTTCCAATTGCTGAAGGCGCTTGACGTAGAGCTCCATACTCTCGCGGCGTGCTCCGGGGCGCGCACTGCTGATGGCATCCGCGGCCATCACAATGGGTGTGTACGGCGTGGTTGCTGGAATATCCGCGTGGTGGCCACCGACCGCGTTCAGTACCGCTTCGCTCTTTTCGCCGTGCTTTCGTAGGAATTCCACGCCAATAGCAGGGTGTCCGCCTTCCATCTCATGATCCATCGCCTTGCCGATGTCATGCAGGAAACCCGCGCGGCGCGCGATCGTTCCATCAAGTCCAAGTTCGTCAGCAATCATCTGGCACAAGAATGCAACTTCCACCGAGTGGCGCAACACGTTCTGGCCATAGCTGGTGCGGAACGCCAACTTGCCCATCGCTTCGATCACCTTGGGATGCAACCCGCGCAGGTTTGTCTCCAAGACGGCAGCCTGCCCATCCTTCTGAATGCGCTCGTTGATATCGCGGGTGACCTGTGCCACCAGTTCTTCAATGCGCGTTGGATGAATCCGACCATCAGCCACCAGCCGTTGCAACGTCTCTGCGGCAATTGCCTGGCGCACCTTATCGAAGCAACTCACGCTGATCACACCGGGCGTGTCATCCACCAGAATGTCGGCACCAGTGGCGCGCTCAATCGTTCGAATATTCCGACCTTCGCGACCAATGATTCGGCCCTTCACGTCATCACTCGGAATCTTCACGGTGCGAACCGTGGTCTCGGTGGCATTCTCCGCTGCATAGCGCTGGATGGCCAACAAGGTGATCTGACGCGCCTTATCGCGCGCGTCGCGTTCTGCTTCTTCAACGATCTTCTGCGCCAACACCGCGGCGTCATGGTCAGCGTGGCGGCGCACTTCGGCCATATACAGTTCGCGCGCTTCGTCCATGGTCATGCCAGCGACCTTCTCGATTTGCTCGCGAACCGCGGCGCGCTCCGTTTCCAGATTCGCCTGCAATTCAGTTGTTCGCTTCTCCAAATCAGCGATCCGCTGCTCGCGGGATTCCAGTTTCTGCTCGCGCTGACCAATTTGCTCCAGCTTGCGGTCCAGGGTTTCTTCACGCTTTTCCGCGCGGGACTGCGAGGCCTTCACGTCCGCCAAAGCGGATTGCATTTCGCGGTCGAGTGCATGGCGGCGCTCGGTGGCAGCCTTCTCAGCCTGCAGCTCAATGGTCTTACTGCGGGCTTCGGCTTGCGCTCGGGCGGCCGCAACCACGCTCTCCGCTTCCTTGGTGGCTCGCGCCATGGATCGGGTGGAGAAGTGCTTTACTAAGGTCCACATGACGCCGGCACCGAGGGCGGGCGCGGCAAGGACGATCAGGATGAACAGCCAGACTTCGATCTGCATGACAGCGCCTCCTCGGCGAATGCAACGAAGTACGACGCAAGCAGACATTCCGACCTGCAGAGAAACTGCAGTCGACCAACGATTGACTATGAATCAAGTCCCAACCGTGCCACCTGCCGAGGCATGTGGCGTGCGGTGTTCAGTAAAGATTCAGCAAGGGCTCGTTCGGTATTTGCTCATAAGGAACAGAAATTCCACGCGATGGTTGCTGTGCTGCAGTGAACAGGCGAGAGGGTCTTAATACACGGTCGAATCTATCAACCGGATCCGCAGCCCATGCCGTGGTCGGTTGCCTTCGAGCACTTCGGATCTGTCCGCAAGCACTCGTCGGATGGTCGGTCGGAACGGCTGGTGAGCCGCACTCCGTCCGTTGAAACCCGCCGCAGAACGGTCGGGTGGAAGGTGGAAGTGTAGTACGAATGCCCTACGTCACAAGTGGCCATCACGCCGTGCCGGCGAGTTTCCGGACAGTGAACATAAAGGTCTTCTTCATGGCGGAGTGCATCGCCCAGACCACGCCAACCCCCAGCGCACCCGCCGTTACCGCCCCTGCAGCCAGGAAGATTCGGTAGGTTGCCACGCCCTGTTGCAGGACCTCATCGGCGACCACTTCTGGGGTCACAATGGCTGCCACCAGATTGATCGGGGTCAATGCGTTCATAAACGCGCCGATGGCTGGGATGCTCCGCCCGGCCGCCATGCCGCACAGGCCAAGAACCAGTCCGGCAACCCCAGTGGCAAAGACGGCACCCACCGCGCTGCCGATGGTCCCTTTGCTCTTGATCGACCACTGCAGCCCAATCATCACGGCGAACGATGTGAATGCCAACATTCCCAGTGGGTACTCAAGTGCCCCCTCCGGGAGCATGGCAGGAATTACCAGCGTCGCTGTCCCTGAGGCAACACTCACTGATGTTCCGCCCGCGACGCCCATGCCGTTGGCAAGTACATAGATCGCCGATGCGGCCAGCGTCACGGTTGGCACCATCAACATAGGCGCCAAAAATTGAATGATGCCGCGCAGCTTTCCAGCGATGTAGGGCCCAGGCTGAATTGGCGTAGTCAAGATGATGTCGAGTGATCCATCTTCACGCTCGCGACTGACCGCGGTGGCACTCATATTGAGCGCAGTCAGCACAATCACCACCGACTCCGCCGCAACCACCGTTTGCAATGCCAGTCGGAAACCGTCCATTGACAATGCGCCGGTGCGATGCAAGACGGGCAACAGCAGCCCGCCCAGAATGCCCACTCCAACAAAGCCCCAGCGTCCAGTCAGTGCCGCCAAGCTGGTGCCGCGCAATTGACTTTCGCGCCATGCAATTGGGTTGTGACCAACGCGCATCGACTCGCGCCCATCCGCACTCGGCTTCTGCATCCAGCGACGCCACCACGGCGTTCGAACGGTTCGTGCTCCCAGCGCACGCACTGCGAAAGTGCTCATGACCATCAGCGCCAATGACAGTGCCAGCGTGACGATGCAGTAACTCCGTGCTGGATGCACCATCCATGCTCGCGCAATCCAACCGGGCTGCTCAAGCGACATAGGCGCATAGGTTGCTGGCAACAGCAGCGATTCCATGGCTAGAAATGGATTGATTGGAGTAAAGACCGTGGTTGACTGGGTGGCGCTGCCGGCGCTGGTTGCGACACGCAGTGCGCTATCTGCGGCCCATGTTGCAAACAAGTAGATGACCACTGTGCTGTAGAAGACAAACACACTGCGCTTGCCCGCACTGCGGGTGATGCTGAGCGCTACTGCTACCGCGCCCACTACCACGGCGGTGCTCACGCTGATCATGAAACTGCCCCACACCGCTGTTGGCGGAACGCCACCAAAGAACTGCGTGCTCATCATCAGTGGAAGTGCAGCGATGAGTAGCGCCAACACAAAGAACAGTCGCCCCATCAAGTTGCCGATCACAATTTGCACGCGGTTGAGCGGCGTGACCAACATGATTTCCCAAGTGCGTGGGTTCGCCTCTTGTGCAATGGCGCCCGCCATGAAGAGCGGAGTCAACACGCAAATGAGCGCCACTTCTGCAAAGGAGAGCATGGTGAACGCGGTGGCGCCGCGCTGCGCAAGTTCGCGCAGCGACGAGGTCTGTCCAACCATTCCAAAGAGCAGTGCCACCATCAGGAGCGCAAGGAAGCCGCTCCGAATCCACAGGTGGCGCGTCCGGCGCGAACCGTTGGCAACGATGCGCAGAATGATGGGATTGGTGGGGCCAAGATCAGAGACCCAGCGCGTCACAGACATACGCGGATCTTAGGACTCAGCCCCAACTGCCGAGCAGCATGCCAAGGTC
>JBILYM010000172.1:0-4985 GCA_044377725.1 Phycisphaerales bacterium | reverse complement strand
GATGCCGATGCAGCGCGGATAGTGGCGGGCGGCGCGACGTATCGCGTGCGCGTTGGAGAAAGTCTGGAGGCCCGCGCGCTTGAAGCGCCGTGAGCAGGACACGACACATGAATACGAAGATATCGAACGCCAGCCGAATGATTCCAGAGGTTCTTGCAGTCCTTGCAGTCTCTGCCACCGCGCTCACTACGCCGGTGGTTGCAGCGCACGCAAGCAACGTGGCCAATACAGCCGCGGATCCAGCAGCGTTACTTGTACCAACCGCACGCGTTGCGCCGGTTGCAATGATGGCGCCCACTGTAGATGCGGCATCCGCCGTGCAAGATGCGCCAGCGCCATCATCTGGCGGCATTCGCTTTGCGTTTAAAGGTCAGTCATGGGACCAGATTCTTGACTATTTCAGTCGCACTACCAGCTTGCCAATCGTTCGCGAAACTGAAGTTCCCAAGGGATCCGTGGATTTCATCAGCGCGCGCGCGTACACGCTGCCGGAGGCACTCTCCACACTCAATCAACTTCTGCAAACACAGAACGTGATGTTGCGGGTTGAGAAGGACAAGCTGTATTTGCAGAAGCTTTCCGACATGAAGCGGGAGAACATTCCTACGTTTGTGAATGAACTTCCCGCAACCGTGACTGATGACACCATCGTCACGCTCATGCTTCCGTTGAAGACCGCGCGGGTTGGCCCAATTTCCACGCAGCTGGCCAATTTGGTCGGCACGTACGGATCCGTTACCGCGCTTGAACCACAGAATTCCTTGATTCTGGTGGAAACAGCGGGGCAAGTGCGACGCATGCTCAAGATGATCGATTCGATCGATCATGCCGAGCCCGACAATGAAGTGCGCTTCTACCCACTCCGTCACGCCAAGGCGAACACACTGATCGCCAGCCTCTCATCACTCATTGGCCAACGGCAGGTTGAGTATGTGATTGGTGCAGACGGCAAGAAGACGAAGATCGAAGAGAGCAAGATGGAAGGGCTCTCAATGACCGCTGACGAGCGCACCAACGCGATCGTTGCGCGCGGGGTTCGGTCTCGATTGTTGCAACTTGCTGACGTCATTGAGTTACTTGACGTTCCATCTGGTGGATCGGCTGCTGCCGGCGCGCCCGGCGCACCCGCAGCGGTGACTCGGAGTGTGCGCACTGTCATGCTGCGCGGCGTCACCCCTACCGAGGCCAAGCTGCGCCTTGACGAGCTGTACGCAACGCTTCCCAAGGAAGTAAAGCCCACTGTGTTAGCGATGGACGAGGTTGGGAAACTGGCGATTGTTGGCCCGTCGCAGAGCGTTGCTGAAGGTGCCGCACTGATTGAAGCGCTCGATGGTGATCGCCGCGTGCCAGGCAGCGCGCGCGTTGATGACATTGATCCGCAGACCGTCACGCTCATTCCACTTCGTAACGCCGACGCCACCAGCATCATTCCGCAAATCCGTGATCTGCAAACCGCCGCGCAGCGCAAGGTAGTAACCATTGCCGCTGGTCCCGATGGCCGCAGTGTCATTGTGAGTGCACTCTCCAGCGAGAGCGAACAAGTGCGTCGCATCGTTGAAATTCTTGATCAAGCCGGTCGTATTGAACGTCGCACGCAGGTGCTGAAGGTTCAGGCAGTCAAACCCGCTGACGCCATCGCCGCCGCCAAGCGCATTCTTGCGTCTGAGCGCGATCCACGGAGTCCAGAAGGCGCGCTTGACATTGATGTTGCAAGCGACGGCCGCACCTTGACCATTGCTGGAACCCAAGCAGCAATCGCTCGATTTGAGCAGGCGCTGAAATTGGCAGAGCAAGCCACGGTGATCGAGCGAACCACTCGCGTGTTTGAACTGAAGTACGCGCAGGCGTCCAAGGTAGCGCCTGCTCTGCAGCAGATGGCCAAGCAGATCCTGACTCCAAAGGATGGCACGCAGTACTCCGAGCCGCACATTGAAGGCATCGACACGCTTCGTCAGTTGAGTGTCACGGGCACTGAAGAGCAATTGAAATCCATTGCCACATTGGTCGCCACACTGGATCGCGCGGATCGCACCGGGCGCATGGTGGCAGTGCGCCAGGCCAAGGCATCTGAACTGGCGGCGTCGGTTCGTGACCTGGTTGCCAAGACTCAGGTGGATGATCCATCGCATCCGTTCACCCCGCCAACAGTTGAACCGATTGAACAAACCAATTCACTGTGGATTGTTGGCGAGCCAGCGCAACTTGCCGCGGTCGAAGAAGTGATTCGGCAACTTGACACAGTGACTCCGGGCCAACTCCCACCACTGCGACTGCTGCAGGTACGTGCTGCGGATGCAAGCCAAATGGCGCAATTGTTGACGGCACGTTACGACCAACGCCCTGCAGACCTGCGCCGCGAGAAGCCAGTCCGTGTCGACGCGGACACCGCCACCAACACGCTGATCGTGACTGCTCACGAAGAGGTGTTCCCAGAAATTCGCGAATTCATAGAGAGTGTCAATCGCAGCGGAGAGAAGGATGGTCAGCGCGAGACGGTGATCATTCCGTTGCGCGTTGGTCGAGCGGTGGAAGTAGCAGCTGCACTCGACAAGCTTTATCCGCAACCCCCGATGCCTCTTGATGCGCGCGGTCGCCCGCTTCCGCACTTGCAGAAGCAGAAGGACATCTTCATCAGTGCTGATGCAGCTACCAACACAGTCATTGTGGAGTGCCCGGGCGAACGCAAGGCGCAGTTTGAGGCAATTGTTGCGCAACTGGACCGCATTGAAGCACCGCCGCAAGCCGGCGTTCGCACGTGGCGCATTGATCGCGGCGACCTCGACAAGATTGCCGCGAGTATTCGTGGACTCGCGCAGAGTGGCGCATTGGCCGCGCCATCGGTTGCCGGTCGCAAGAGCCCAGAAGTCACCGTGCAAGTGGAGTCTGCGAGCCGAACCCTGATTGTCACTGGTGACGAAGCGGCGTTTGCCAAGGTTGACTCGGTGGTCAAGGAATTACAAGGTGTGCCTGCCGCAGGCTTCAAGACATACGTCCTGAAGAGTGGCCGCACCGATCAGGTCAGTTCGCTCCTCAAGCAAGTGCTCACTACCCGTGCTCGACGCGACATTCCTGGTGGCGAGAGCCAAGTGGAAGTGACCAGCGATCGTCGTACTGGAACATTGATTGTCAGCGCACCGGATTCATTGATTGCAGTGGCCGACCAACTGGTTGCGCAACTGGATGCGGCCCCGGCAGTCGCTGGCGCCGATACGCAGCAAGTCCGCGTTCATGCGCTGACATTTGCGGACGCCAATCAACTTGCCCCTGCGCTGCAGCAAGCTTCTGCTGCGATGCCAAGTCCAGCAACACAGGATCCGATGAAGGTTTCCATTGTTCCGGCGACTGGCTCCAACGCGCTGATTCTCACGGGAATTGCCCCGGATCTTGACGCCATTGAGAAACTGATCGACCCGCTTGATAAGAATGGAACAGCGGATACCGCGCAAGTGAAGACGGTCATGCTCAAGCACGCACGCGCGGAAACGCTTGCGCCGCTGGTGGAGCGGCTGCTCTCTGACCGCGCCATGATGAGTCTGCGCGACATGCCGCAGAGTCTTCGTCAGGAATACTTGCGCCGCGGCATTGACCGGGCCCCGGTACGTGTTGCAGCTGACACGCGCCTGAATGCAGTCATCATTAGTGGCCCTCCCGCGGTCCTGGAAACCGCGGATCAGATGGTGGCACAACTTGACGCAGAATCGGTGCCGCAAGGTGGCGCGCCAGAAGTGCGAGTGGTCACACTGCGCAATGCCGAAGCCGCAGAGATTGCACAGACCATCACGCAGATGTTTGCTAACGATCCATCGGGCGCCGCTGCGCCATTGGTCACCGTCAATGCCAGTTCTAACAGCTTGATTGTCCGCGCCACTGCGGCGCAACACACGCAGATTGAGGGTGTGATTGAGCAAGTGGACGCTGCAGCGGCAGTATCTGGCCGGGAAATGCGCACGGTCGCTATCGATCCATCACGCGGTGACGCCTCCGAGCTGGCGCGCATGTTGGAGCGATCATTGAATCGCGAAGGTGGCGGTGGCGCAGAAGTAGTAACGATGGAAGAGCTGATGAAGCGCGCACAGCAGGCAAAGCCTGCCTCCACTGGTGCGAAGCCGGTTGCCCCCGCCGTGGCTCCCGCAGTTGCACCTTCCCCCGCAACCACCAACCCCGCTACACCCGGGCAGCGCTCCGCTCCACTTCCACAACCGAGCGCACGCTCGCAAGCCACACCGCGCGCACCGCGATTTGCAGCAGCACTTCTTGCCACGGCGCTTGCGCAATCGAGCGGCGGAATGAATCAGGCGGCAGCGATCGACCAAGATGATGACACGCGCGTCACCATTACTGTGGATCCAAAGACCAACAGTTTGGTGATCGTTGGTTCCAAGCGCGCAGTGGAGCGAGCGCAGCGACTTGCCCAGCAAGCGCAGCAGTCCATTGCTCCGGCTGGCAGCGTGGTCCGCGTGGTGCAGCTGCCTGCTGGTGCCGATACAGCCGCGCTTCGTGAGGTGGTTCTGCAGACGGTGGCAGTGATGACTCCCGCGGGTGGGCGTATTGGTGACATTGCCCGCCGATCATCGGTAGTTGCTGATCCACAAGGTGGAACGCTGGTGATTTCTGCACCCGAGCGCGACATCGATCAGATTCTTGATGCCACCGCAAAGATCGTTGCTGGTGCAAAGGGCACTGAGCCCACCAACAAGCCGGTACTTCGTACGTTCACACTTTCGCAAGCGCGGGCGGTGAAGTTAGCGAACACGTTGCAGCAATTGTTTGGCAGCCGCCGCGGCGCCAACCCGCTTGCTGCGCCGCAATTTAGTGCCGACGAACGTACCAACACGCTCATGGTCACGGCTTCTCCAACAGCACTTCTCGAAGTGGAGGAGTTGGTTGCCAAGCTTGACACCGGTTCGCCCGCCGCGGATGTTCAGGTGAAGACCTTCGTTCTTGCGCACGCGCAAGCAGATGAATTGGTGTGGACACTTCGGCAG
>JBILYM010000171.1:0-4987 GCA_044377725.1 Phycisphaerales bacterium | reverse complement strand
ATTCCGAGCGGCCAAGGCGCGATCGCCCGCCGCGTACAGATCAAGGCCGCTGACCTTGATCCGGCACAGAATGCTGGCGCCGTCTACGTGGCCGAGTGCCAATACGTGCACCCGCAGGATGCTGCCAACAATAACGACAACAACAACGCCAGCTACCGATTGTTTACGGTGGGAGCGCTCTCCGGTGGGGCGTACACGCTCTCGCTCACTGGCTCGACGTTCCAACAGAAAGCCGCTATCTACGCTTGGTCGGTGGTCTCACCGACGGTGAGTTACGCGGTGGCTGATGCCCCCGATGGTCGGTACATCGTTGCAAGCAATGTCACCACTAATACGGATGGTTCGTACCACTACGAATACGCCATCTTTAACTACAACTCAGACAGTGCTGGGCGCAGTTTCTCCATGCAGATTCCAGCAGGTGTGACGGTGAGCAACATGGCATTCAAGGACATCGCCTATCACTCCGGCGAGCCGTACAACAGCACCGACTGGACCATGACCATGGCGGGCGGCATGATGAAGTGGGAGTGCACTGAGACTTTCGCGCAGAACCCCAACGCCAACGCACTCCGTTGGAGCACGCTCTACAACTTCTCGTTTGATTCAAACGGGGTGCCAGGAAACGGCAACGCAACGATCGGGCTCTTTAAGACTGGTGGGTCGCTCGGCGTGGCAACACAGGTGCCAGTGAACCCATGCAGATTCGGAGATCTGGACTGCAACGGCGTGGTGAACGGCGCCGACTTGGGGATCCTGCTTGCACATTGGGGCCTCTGCCCCAACAGCACCCCTGGATGCCTTGCTGACTTGGATCTCAACGGCGTGGTGAACGGCGCGGATCTCGGCTTCATGATGGGCAGCTGGGGCTGATCCGATTCAGCGCGGGGCATGCCCCCAGCGCGTGACTGAAGAAACTCAACGCCGCCCGGCCATGCGCCGGGCGGCGTTGTTGATTTCGGCTTACAGTTGCCACCCCGATGGCAGATCCCGCGCCCAACTCCCCTGATCGCCCGCGCTTGGAACCCATGGCACTGGCCGCGTTCTTGGTGGCGCTGGTGCTGGGTTGGTGCCCACTCACCGGGCTGGTGGCGATTGTGTTGGCGGCCATTGCGCTGCGGCGCATTCGGCGGCCGGGCGTAGCGCGCACCGGTAACGGGCTGGCGATTGCGGCCATAGTGATTGCCACCGGAATTCTGTTCGCCGAAGGCTGGCTGCTCGGCGAATTGCAAACGGAAGTGCAAGAGTCGATGGAAGAGCAAGCGGTGGTTTCCATTGAAGCGAGCCTGACCGTGCTGCCCGCCGTAGCGGCGGAGTGGGACGAGCGAAGCACCCCACCCTCGGAGAACGAACGCGCGCAGTTTGCGCGGCAGATTGCAGCGCAGGCCGGAGCAGTGCGGCAAGTCACCGTGACTCGCCGCAGCGTGGAAGGATTGACGGACACCACTGTTTCCACGGCGTTCAATGCCAGTTGTGAGCGCGGCACAGTGTTTGGTAACGCCACGTTTGCAACGGTTCCGGCAACTTGGCCGCCAAAGTTAGTGCTTCGATCCATTGAAGTGGAATTTGCAGGTGTACGCGTACAACTGCCTGCCGCGGGTGCTGGACCCACCACCCCACCAACGCTTGCGCCCTCTGCGCCGCTAACGGATACGAGCACACCATGAATACCGACGCGATTCCTTCAACGTCAATGCCCTCGCAAATCCCGGATTCGGAAACACGCGCCGATGGTCCGGTGCGCTGGAGTTTCTTGGCCAAGGCATCAATCGTGCTTTCCGTGCTTCCGATTGTCAGCATCCTGGCGCCGATTCTGGGAGTCATGGCGCTTGTTCAATTCCACAGGCGCCCTAACCTCCTTGGGCGCGGGCTTGCGTGGGCAGGAATCGTGCTTGGCTTGGTTACAAGCACACTGACGTATGCAATGGCGTATGCGAACTATCGCTGGTACATCGACTTGGGTGCCCGCCCGAGCACAGCGCTGCAGGCGGCATGGGCAGGAAATCCAGAACGGTTCCGACTGCAGATGGTTGGTCCAGGTAAGGACGCGACTGCAGCGACCATCGCCGAGTGGATTGCGCCGCTTCGGGGGCGCTTTGGCACGCTTGAAAGTGTGGAATTCGCCCCGCCCGCCCCGGCGACCGAAACTACGGCAACGCCCGCCGTAGTACGCACGGAACAGGACATGCGCGCCATTTACGTGGCTGCGTTCCGCAACGATTCAGGTGTAACCCGGCTCCCGCTTAATGTGACATTTGAGAGCCCGGTGGGAGTGAGCTGGCTAACCGCCATCTTGGTGCGCCGATTCCGCTTCGACCTCCCCGACGGAACGCGTATCGTGTTCCCTGACGATGAACGCACCGACCCCGAGCAGCCAGCCGCAGACCCCCGCCCCTGACCAAGAGGTGGTCATCGAAGTTGACGACCTGCTCATGCAGTTCGGCAGCCAGACCGTACTCACCGGGCTTGACCTCCAGGTGCGGCGCGGCGAGACGCTGGTCATCATGGGTGGTTCCGGATGTGGCAAGAGCACCCTGCTGCGTTTGATGATTGGAGCAATCGCTCCGACGCGCGGCAAGATCCGACTGTTCGGCGAAGACATTGCGGTTGCAAATGAAGCAAACCTCGACGCGCTGCGCAAGCGGTTTGGCATTCTGTTTCAGAGCGCGGCGCTCTATCAGTCGATGTCGATTGCGGAGAACGTGGCGCTACCCATGCGCGAGCTGACTGACCTTCCGGGCGATCTCATTGATCTGCAAGTGAAGATGAAACTGGAAGCCGTTGGACTGCGCGAGCACGCTGACAAATTCCCCGCGCAGATTTCCGGCGGCATGAAGAAGCGCGCTGGCCTGGCCCGTGCGTTGGCGCTTGATCCAGAAATCATTTTCTATGATGAACCAAGCGCTGGTCTCGATCCGGTGACGAGCGCGGAGATTGATCAACTGATTCTGACGCTCACCAAGAAACTTGGCGTGACCAGCGTGGTGGTGACGCATGAAATGGACAGTGCCTTCACTATTGCTGACCGCATGGTGATGCTTGATAAGGGTCGTTGCCTGAAGATTGCGCCACGTGCTGATTACGAGCGCATTCGCAGCGTCAGCAAGGATGAAGCCGCGGTGATGCCGGAGGATGACCGCATTGTTCGGCAATTCGTTCGCGGCGATGCGTTCGGACCGATCACCGATCGGCGCACGCTCACCAGTTATTCCGATGATTTGATGGGATTGCTTGGGCACATGCCCGCGTCGCCGTCAATCACGCCTTCGCGCTGACGTTGGCGGATACTCGCTCACTGACGCGGCACGCCACGGAACCGGCGCGCCATGGATGTACGGATGCAGACTATGAAGCCCTTTCCGAAATCACTGAGCGGCAGCCGCGTCACCGTCATGGGGCTCGGGCAGTTTGGCGGTGGACTGGGAGTTACGCGTTGGCTTGTGGAGCGTGGTGCACGCGTACTACTCACTGACCGTGATCCCGCCGAGAAGTTGGCACGGCCATTAGCCGCATTGGAGTCAGCAATTGCCGATGGGTCGGTGACGCTGCGGCTTGGCGGTCATGACGAGGCGGACTTTGTGAATGCCGACCTGGTCATTGCCAACCCCGCCGTCCCCACGCCATGGACCAACATGTATCTCAGCGCGGCGCGCGCGGCAGGCACGCCAGTGACCACGGAAATCAGGCTGGCAGTGGACACACTCAATCGTGATCGCGCGGTTGCGGTGACTGGAAGTGCTGGCAAGAGCAGTACCGCCAGCATGCTGGCCCTCGTTCTGAACGATGACGGGCGTGCCGCACAACTTGCCGGAAATATTGGCGGGTCAATCCTGAGTTCGCCGCGCCTTCCTGGCGAGTGGACGGTGCTTGAACTCTCCAGCGCCATGTTGTGGTGGCTCACCGATGGCGCCGCATGGGCGGGGCTGGAACCGTGGGCGGCGCGCGTTGCAGTGCTCACCAACCTGGCTCCAAATCATGTGGACTGGCACGGTTCGTTTGAACACTATGTCATCAGTAAGTCAGGAATCCGGCGCGGCCAACGAGCGGGGGATGTGTTTGTGTCGCTCTTTACGGAAGAGCAGCCGGCAGCGGCCGCGGACGTGGCGCGCGCAACGGGCGGTGCGTGGTGGGAAGGCGCGGCGGTGCCAACCGCGGCAGAGTGTGCGGCATTGCTGACGTCCATCGATCTGCCATACGTACCGGGCGAGCACCAACGCCGAAATGCGCGGCTGGCGGTGCTCGCGGCGGAGGCAGCGATCCGCTCGGAGGGTCAAACGCCCAACCGCGCACGGTTGGTGGCGAAACTTGCCGAATTCCGCCCGCTGCCGCATCGGTTGGAACTGGTTGGAACGCACGGCGGAATGCGTTGCTTCAATGATTCCAAGAGCACCACCCCGGATGCCACGCTCTTGGCGATTACTTCGTTTCCTGATCCGCGGCGCATTCACCTGATCGCTGGTGGCTACGACAAAAAGGTTGATCTGTCCGCGATCCGCGACTTGGCTCCGCAACTTGCTGGCCTCTATGCGATTGGGGCAACTGCGCCGCAACTGGCGCCTGCTCCGCCGGCGGTCGATTGTGGAACATTGGAACAGGCGGTGCGCGCGGCCGCCGCACGGGCGCAACCCGGCGATGTGTTGCTCCTGTCACCCGCCTGTGCAAGTTGGGGTCAATTCACCAACTATGAGCACCGGGGCGATTCCTTCGCGGCATTGGTGAAGTCTCTGTAGGATTGCCGACAAAATGGCTATGAACGCTGCTACCGATCGACCCTTTCCGCGCCGCATAGCGGTCACCGCACTTTTGACCTCTTCGGTCATCACGGCGAGTGCCTTCGTGACGGGCTGCTACAGCACCTCGGGTGGCTTCATGCCGCACACCGATGGTGGCTTCACCTATGAGTCGACGCAGTTACTGCCGACCACGGTGACGGTGCTCAACTCCTGCGACCGCTCGCCGACCCATCCCAATGGCACGCCGTTCTTCA
>JBILYM010000170.1:0-4994 GCA_044377725.1 Phycisphaerales bacterium | reverse complement strand
CCGGCTACAAGCGTCGGTCCGGCAACGGCCGAAGCCACGGTGGGATCGGTGGGCGTGCGAAGCCTGACCGAAAGCGTCCAATTGCGATGGAAGTTGACCGTGCGATCCACGGTGATCGAAATGTTGGAATCGGTGGCGGCGCGGCACACAGGCGTGGCTGCCAGCAAGGCGAACAGAGTGAGGAGGAGCGCGGACAGGAGGCCTGAGTGACCACCCTGGTGCAGGCTGCGCGTTATGCGAGCGGTCAGGGTGGTCACATTGGCCTGGGGACTCATAGTGAACAAGGGTACGCCCGGGGTGGTGCGGGAGTTCGCTGGACCTGACATCCCGCCTATCCTTTACCTCTTATGACGCTTGCCGCACCCGTTTCTGGCGCCCCCGTTGCACCTGCCGTGGCGGGCCACCCGGCCCTACGAACCCGCCGCCGCGACCCGGCACTCATGGACATCGCACGCAAAGTGGAGATGGGCGAACGGCTCACCGCGGCGGACGGTGCGGTGCTCTTTGCCACCGCCGACATCCATGAAGTCTGCCGCTTGGCTGACATGGTGCGCCGGCGCCTGCATGGTGACGCGGTCTTTTACAACATCAATCGGCATCTGAATTACTCCAACATCTGCGCCCTCAGTTGCAAGTTCTGCGCGTTCCATCGCAAGAAGGATCAGGACGGCGCATACGAACACAACTTGGATGACATCCGCGCAGAAGCCCGCAAGGCACGCGAAAGCGGCGCCACGGAAATGCACATTGTGGGCGGACTGCATCCGTGGCTTCCGTTCAGTTACTACACCGACATGTTGCGCGCCATCGGCGAGGAAGCGCCGCAGATTCATATCAAGGCGTTCACTGCGGTGGAGATTGTGCATCTGCAGCGCATCTCGAAGCGCGGCGGCGATGGATACCAAGGCGTGCTTGCTGTGTTGCGTGATCTCATCGCAGCGGGGCTTGGCAGCTTGCCGGGCGGCGGCGCGGAAGTCTTTGATGATCGCGTGCACGATGAGGCGTTCAAGGGCAAGATTCGTAGCGACCAGTGGCTTGACGTGCATCGCGCAGCGCATGAATTGGGAATCAATTCAAATGCCACCATGTTGTACGGGCACATTGAAGAGCGCAGCGAACGGCTGCATCACATGGAACTCTTGCGATTGCAACAAGACCACACGCTCAGTGCATGGGCTGATGCGCAAGGCATTCAGAAAGACGCGAACGGCGCGGTGGTGCTAACTGGCCCTGCTGCCAACTATCCGCAGGAGCGACTGCCGATGCCGGGTTCGCGCGGGCTGAAGACTGGCTATTTCCAAACGATTATTCCGCTGCCATTCTTTCCGAATGCCAGTGAGCTTGAGTATCTGCCCGGACCGACGGGCTTGGAGAACCTGCGCACGCTGGCGATCGCGCGATTGATGCTCGACAACTTCCCGCATGTGAAGGCGTTCTGGATCATGCAGACGTTGCCGATGGCGCAGCTGGAGTTGCAAGCGGGCGCTGATGACATTGACGGCACCGTGGTGTGGTACGACATCACCAAGGCGGTCGGCGAAGGCAATCACCAGGAGACGAGCGTTGGTGATTTGGCGCGTGCGATCCGCGAGGCGGGGTTTACGGCGGTGGAGCGCGACACGGTGTATCGACGCGTGGAGCGCGATGCGAAGACGGGGGCTTGGCAGTCGGCGGGTGCGTAAATGGGGACAGGGGTGAACGGCACCCATTTGCCGTGAACCGCACCTATTTGCCGCGGATGGCCCAGCCCAGTTCGGGCATCTTCAGAAGACGCGCGGCAGCCATGTAGGTAACGATGCCAAGGCCCGCGAGCACCAGCGTGGCAGCCACACTCCAGAGCCAGGTGTCATGACCACTGAACGCAAGAGATGCCAGACCGGCGACGCCTGCCATGGCTGCGCTTGCCGCCACGGTGCGTGCGAATGAAGCGCGCGTTTCGCGGTCCATGATGATGCCCATGCGCTTATGCATGATCCGCGTCATGATGATGATCTGCACGATGGCGGCAATCGCCGTACTGAGCGCAAGCCCGCCAACGCCAAGCGGTGTCCAAATCAGAATCATGTTCAAGGCGAAATTGAGCGCCACCATCCAGATGCTCACTTTCACCGGGGTGACGCTGTCGCCCAACGCATAGAACGCGCGCGTGGAAAGTTGCTGCATGGAATACGCCCAAATAGCGGGCGCGTACATCGCCAGCACGAATCCGACCTTCTGCACATCTTCGTGACTGAACTGGCCGCCTTGGAAGATCGCAGCAGCGAGCGGTTCGCGCACCAGCACCAAGCCAACGCTTGCGGGAAAGCCAATGAAGAAACTCAGCCGCATGCCGCGGCGCAGCGTGGCCATGAATCGATCAGGTTCGTTCGACTCGCGCGACAGTGCAGGGAAGATAGCTGTGGCAATAGCCACACCGAACACGCCGAGCGGGAATTCGTAGAGGCGTTGGCCGTAACTTAAGACGGTCATGCTGCCCGGCGGAAGTGGGTAATCCACGCCAAAGATGGTTGGACCGACAATCGTCTGGTAGCTCGCCACCAAGCCATCCACAAAGGTGTTTACTTGGAAGATGCCAAGACCCAAGAGCATGGGGAGCGCTTTGTAAAGCACCTCCTTCATGTGCGGCCAACTTGGCTTCATATCAAAGTGCGGGCGAATTCGGTAGTGGCGTAGTGACCACAAACTCCACAGCAACTGCAATATGCCCGCAACGATCACGCTCCACGCCACAATCTGGATGTGCGGCACTGGCTCCACATGCTCGGACATGCCTGTATTCACCGCGTAGTAACTTCCGTAAAACGCAGCGGTCACTATGGTGACATTCAGAATGATCGGGCTGGCCGCGCTCGGTCCAAACTTGCCGTGCGTCTGCAACATGGCGCCGACCAGCGCAACTAAACACACCAGCGGCATGTATGGCAGCATCATCATCAAGAGCTGAATGCCAAGCATCGGCGATGCGCTCATGTCTTGGATGAAGTACAGGGCGATTTCACCAACGATGGTCACGCCGGAGAGCAGCACCGCCAGCAGCGCCAGCATCAATCCCGCAAACTGCCGCGCGGAGTCCGGATGGTCACGGTCCAGCTTGGTGTAGACGGGAAGGAACGAGGCAGTGAGCGCGCCCTCGCCGAACAGGCGGCGGAACAGGTTGGGAACCTGGAAGGCGAAGTTGAACGCGTCCATCACCGCGCCGGCACCGAAGACGCGGGCTAGCAGCGCGTCCCGGGCGAAGCCCGTGATACGGCTGACGAAGGTGAGCACCGTGAAGGTGCGAGCGTGGCGTTCGAATCCTCGACCCATGGTTGTGCGCGCGGCGGTCGGCGCGGTTACCTTGTATCGGACAGATGCGACGCATACCGACAGCCATCGCCCTGCTTGCCGTCTCCGCTTCCGCACTCTGGGCGACGGGATGCAGCACCGAGCCGGACAGCGTGCTGCAGTCCGACTTGCCACAGATTCCTGGAATGACTCCGCGCGACAGTTCCGGTCTGCGCCAGTCCGAAGGGCGCGTCACCGCGGGTCAGTTCTCATACAAGGGGCCGATCAGCAATTTGAATGCTCGCGCCAGTGAGACCATGGCGCGATTTGATCAGGCAGGTTGGAAACTTGCGTCGCAGACGTTGAGCGCATCGACCGCCAATCTCATCTATCGCAAGGACAACCGCACTGTCCGCGTCGAGATCATTCAGAACGGCGTGCAACCGAAGATGTCTACTGGCGTGCTGACAGTTACATCGGACCCCGTCCCGGTCAGCGGTTGAACCAACGCAACACGGCTTCGGATGCAAGCGTGCCACTTCGAACGGCGCCATCGATGGAGCCGTCGGTCACGTGGTCGCCGGCAACAAACATGCCGTCATCAATCTCAGTGGATGGTCGCGCGTGAATATCTGCTGTGTGCTGCCGTGGCAAGGCGCGCACAATGCGATCCGTGCGCAGTAGACGCCAGCCCCGCATGGCACCAGTGCCAAACCATCGTTCCATTTGCACCACCATGCGTGCACTCAGGCTGGACATGCTTTCGGCGGCCCAATCCACCTCCACCATATTGAGGGCAATGAGCGACTGTCCAGCCGGCGCGTATTCAGGTGCAACGCTGGACAGGCAGGCCGCGTGATTGACTGGGCCATCGCCGGTTCCGTCAAGAAAGAGCGTGGGTTGGTGCAGCGGCGCGGGCAATCGCCCAAACTCACACGCCCAGTAGAACGTGACGTTGGAGCACCACGCGCGCGCATTCACACGAGCATCAAGGGCGTGCGCCGCGGACATATCGGTGGCTAATACGACGGTATCGAAGATCGTTTCATCGCCATTTGCAGTGCGGACTGCAAACGATGTGCCGCGGCGAGCAATACTGCTCACGGGCGCGCGTAAGCGAATGCGCTCCTCCGGCAGCGATGCCGCGAGCTGCTTGGAAATCTCACCCATGCCCAGCGCGGGGATAACGGTTTGTCCGCGCGCGAATGTGGAAAAGATGTACTGGAACTGACTGAAGTCAGTGCCAAGCGTGCGGTCAAGAAAGACGCCGCCAAAGAAACTGCGCATGAAGCCATCCACGGTGGCAATGCCAAGGTCCATGCGGCGCAGTTCATCGAGTGTGCTGCCGGAGGCGACGCCTGGCTTCAAGATGGGATGACGAACGGCATCAAGAGCCATCGGCGCGAGGCGCGCGAAGTCAAGCGCCATACCTGGACGGGCAGCAAGGCCACGAATCGCCGAGAGTGGATGACGAAGCGGATGAGAAATTTGAGTGAAACCACGGCCGTCGAAGACTTCCGCACCTGCACGGAAGGTTCGAAAGTTGAGGGGCGCATACTCCAGCAATTCACCTGCTGCGCGGTACGCCGTGAGATACACCTGAAAGCCGCGATCGAGGCGAAATCCATCAACAATGTCGGTACGGACGCGGCCGCCCACGGCATCGGAGGCTTCAAAGATGGTCCAGTCCACGCCGCGCTTCTGCAACGCGTGCGCGCAGGAAAGACCTG
>JBILYM010000169.1:0-5010 GCA_044377725.1 Phycisphaerales bacterium | reverse complement strand
AGTGCGCTGGATGCCATGGTTCCGCATGCACGCCGTGAATCACCGGATTCGCAAGCACGCGTTCGCCAATGGTCATCGCACCCTGTTGATTGATGCCGGCCAAGTCATAGCGGTCGCCGGTCCGCACGCGTACGGAAGTTCCAAACATGGCTTGCACTGCCGACTCAACACTTTCCGCGGCTGGATCAGTCACGCCTGGAAGCGGATGAATCTCCACCATAGCGTCCAGACGATGCGTGGCGATCCCCCGGGGCTGCACCTCAGCGCGTTGGGTGACTGGATCCGCAAGCAATTCATGGGCAATGCGACCAACTTCAGCTTCGGAGATGTCTCCCGCCAGCAAGTACACCGACGAGTGCTGCGCAGCCGTTGGTATGGCGGAAAGTCCCAGCGCCGTGGCTTGCCGAATCACCGCATCCGCACGGGGGTCGGACTGGCCGGACTTGGGGCGAACTTCGACGCGGTAAACCAATGTCATGGGGCATGAATCATAGAGATTCCCTGCCCGCGCCATGGAATGTGTGGCTTAGAAAATCAACTGCAGCTGCGTGCGGAAGACAATTTCATCGCTCTGCGAAGGACGCCATCCGGCATTGACGTCAGAGAACAATGGATTTACCGCGGTGATCGCCCAGCCGAGGTCGGTGGTCCACTTCAGATCCTGGCCATCCAGGTAGTAATTCACGCCGATGGTGAGCAGGTTGAGCGGATCTGGATTTGCGATCTCTGGATTGATGCCGTTCAAGGTGCTTGTGCCGCCATCAATGTAGGCAAACTCATAACGACCAAACAACTCAGCCTTGGGCATGATGTACAACGAGCCTTGGAGTTGCGCCGCGATGATGTTGATCGTGCCCATGTCATATTGCACGCCCTCTTGTGAGTCGCCGAACACCGGCTGGAGGGCTGCAGGGGCATTGACGTAGTTGTAGAAGACCGCGCCGTACACCGATGCGCCGCCGAAATTCGCTTGCGCATCAATGGTGGCGGTGAACCACTGTGAATCAGGGTTATCAACGCCGGGCGTGTCTTCGTTCGCTTGGTAGCCGCGCGAGTTCTGATAGTGCAAACCCAAGCCAGTCAAGAATCCAAAGGTCTCCATCGACGGGCTGGTGTAACTGCGGAATTGATCCCAGCTGCCTGCCGGTTTCCAATCAAAGCGATGCGTGACGCTGTACGCGGAACTTTGTGCCCAAAACTGCGCGTTCTGGCTACCAAAGCTACCGGTTGGCCAAATTTTGTAACCATTGCCGCCGTACGTCGCATTCACATCACCCAACATGTTGTCCTGTGCACCACTATCAATAGAAGTGCGCGAGCGGAATTCATCGTTTGTGTATTCAAGCTCAATGCCCTGCGTGTAGCCCAACGCGTAGTGGAAGTCCACGACTGAGCGCGCCGAAGACATTTGGTACTGCTCAAGCACCAAGAATCCGCGCGAGAACGGCGAGCGGTATTGACCGGTGCGCACCGACCAGTTGTCATCAAGGTTGATACGAATCCATGCGTCCAGTAGCTCAATTTCACTGAAATCTGGGCCGCCAGCGATCGCTTGCGACTGCCCGTTAGCGTCACCCTTATTGATGTTGGTGGTGACTTGCTCGTAAAACCGCCCCTTGACCATGTACTGGAAGTCGCGACTAAAGACATGGCCATCGGTCCACAGTTGCAGATCTGGAACATTGAAACCGTAGCGGGTTTCTTTGCGATCAAAGACCGCTTGCTGCGCCGGATTTGCGCCGTTGTATGACCCAGTACGAATAGTGCTTGAAGTAAATCTGTTCTGTATGAACCCGCCGAGGTTCATGCGGAATCTTCCATCGGCGCTTGCCATGAAGAATCCATCGTTCCAACCAGCGGTCATGCCACTGCCCTGCAAACTGGCGCGTTGATCGCTGTCGGCAAGCACGTCGCGAACGATGTCGCGGATCTGTCCAGCGCGTTGTTCACCGAGCCACTCTTCGCCTTGTTGACGATTGAGATCAGTGACGCGGCCTTCCAATTCGCGGTTGCGGTCTTCGAGGGTCTCGAGCCGCTTCATCAGTTCATCAACACCCGGAGCAGGGCGCGCAAGTACATCTCCCGCGGCACCTGGATCCACCACTGCGGGCTCTTGTGCCCATGCGTGCGAAGCGCCGGCGATGGTGATCGCGGCGGAGCAGGCGGCAAAGAGATTTCCCACATTTCGAGCCATGAAGTACCAATCCTATCGCAGTGGTTTCATCGGACGGTCAAGGGCGCCCCCTGCAGCGGGAGAGGCAAATCGGTCCAAAGTGGGCTGAATGGCAGGATGCAAAGGGGCGCCCATACTCAACCGTCATTGCAAGCCATCAAAATGCTGCCTGAATCTGCAGTGAAAAACTCATGTTGTTGTTGGGATTTGACCCCCCACCGAGGCCCTGCGGCGGCAGTACCGCCGAGGTCAAGGCGGGCTGCCCGCCATCGACCGGGGCAATCACCAGTGCCGTCACCTTGAGCGCCCGTTGGTCCGCGTACCAGTTCATGCCCAGGGTGGCGTACTGCTGGGTGCCATCGGTGCTGGTGATGGTCCAATTGCCGAACGCTTCCAGGGCTTCAGTGAGAAAGAATCCACCTTGCAGCAATCCGCCCCACGCAGCCTCATCACGAGAGACCCATTGATCAACCCAAACGCCCTGGACAAGGATGTTGGCGCCACCAAACATGAACGTGGCATCGGCGGTGACTCCGAGTGGATTGGTGCCATCCGTCGCGGATGGATTTTGGGCGCGACCATTTTGCCATCGAATCCCAGCACCCAAAAAGGTGCCGAATTCCTGACCGCGGAAACTGGATTCATAGGCGTACTGCTCCCAGTTTCCGCACAGTTTCCAATTCACACGGCTGGCAAACGCAAGGCTCTGATTACTTGTTGAATCCCACGATGACGGCGCTGTGCCAAGTTGATCGCCGTAGCAGCACTGCCACCGAATGGCGTCTCCGTCATAGCCAAGACTGACTCCGGTGGTGAAGCCGGCGGTGAATAGCCACTCCAGCATGGAGCATTCGCCCATCTGTGTCTCGGCAGTGCTAAACAGGTGGCTTTCGTAGGTATACGGGGTGAATATGTTGCCGATCTGCGCATACCAACCACTGCCGAGTTGCTTAGTGACATTGAGGTAACTCACGGTGGGTGATGGGTCATCAATCGATGCGGGATCCAACTGGACATCTTGGAAATCCACCGGATCCTGTGCCGCACCAAAGGCCAAACCAATGAGCCACGTCAGCGATGGACCCGCGAGGTTGCCGGTGGCAAAGAGCTGCGCGCGCCGAACCTCCGCGCCCCACACAGAATTTGACGATGGATCACGTTCGGCGGCGTCGTAGCCTTGGTTCCACACGAAGCGAACCTGCATGAAGCCGAACACACGCGCGGTCTGCTGGCCGTCAACGGTGCCGAGGTAGAAGCCGCGGTCAGTGGCATATCCGCTCACGAGCGCGCTGCCCGATTCCGCGCACTGCGTACGCGTAGACGAGTCGGCGAGCACGTCTGACACCAGTGACCGTATCTCAGACGCGCGTTGATTTGACAGCCATGCCTCACCCTGCTCACGGCGAATAGCAGCCAGGTCGGCGCGCATGGCTGCGAGTTCGGCGTCCATACCGGTTACGTCGGTACTCACGCTGACTGGTGTTGCATTGACTGGATGGTCAATGATTCCCAGCGCGGATCCCAAGAGAAGGACGAGGGCGGTGGCCATGTGCGGTGAAGGCTAGCGGGATGACTGAGACAAAAACACATCGGACCCGGCCGAAGCCGGGTCCGATGGAAGTTTTACATTGTCGCAGCTGGGCTGCAGGTTGAGTCGATCCCGAGGGATCAGAACATGACCTGGAGCTGGCAGACGAGCGAGAAGTTGTTCTGGCTGTCGGAGAGACCAACGCCACTCTCGAACCCACGGAGGTTGCCTGCGTCAGCAGCGTCCTTGTTCAGAGGAATGATGCCCATCACCGTTGCCTTGATGGAGTTCTTCGCGAAGTACCAGTTAGCACCGGTCTGGAGGTAATTGGTGGTTCCGAACGAACCGCCACCACTACCATCGCCAGCCGTGTCAGCGTAAGCCCATGCGCCGAAGACTTCAAGATCTTCGGTGACGAATGCGCCACCCTGAACGTTGAAGCCCCAAACACTCGATGACGCGTCGGTTCCTGGGTAGCCATCCTGCCAGAGGAACTGACCAATCAGGTTGAAACCGCCAAACTTTGCCTGCGCATCGGCGGTGAGGCCGATTGGGTTGGAATCGTAAACACCAGCGGAGTTGTCATTACGACCGTTCTGCCAAATCAAGCCACCACCGATGAGGAGACCGAACTCCTCGCCCTTGAAACTGCTCTCCTTGGAGAACTGATCCCAGGTACCGGCGACCTTGTACTCAGCGCGTCCTGCAACAGCGATGCTCTGGTTGTCATTATTGTCCCAGGAGTTGCCAACGGTGCCCGACGAATCGGTCTGCACGATGTTGTACCAACCAGCAGAGACGCGGAATGCATCCTTCTCAAGCTTCGCCATGGCGCCGACCTGCTGGCCTGCACCGAACATGTACTCGAAGATCGAGTAGTCACCCATTTGGGTGGAACCGGCGTTGAAGAGATTGCTTTCCACAGTGAACGGGACGTTCATCTGACCGACGGAGACGGAGAAACCGTCGCCGAAGGTCTTGGTGACCATCGCGTAGTACAGGTTGAAGTTCCCTGCATCAGCGTTGTATGGGTCGTTCTGCGCGTCGTACGCCATACCGACCAGGTACTTCCAACTTGGGTCAACAACATTGCCCGAGAAGAAGGCCTGCGTGCGGCGGTTTTCGAAGCCCCAGGAGTTCTGGTCCTTCGTGTCTTGGTAGGTGTTGTTCCAAACGAAACGAACCTGCTCAAGGGCGTTGATCTTCAGCGAGTAGTTGCCATCGGCGCTGGAGATGAAGAAGCCGTTGTTGTAGCCGGACGTCGCGCCGCCAGCTTGCTGGAAGCTGGAGCGTGTGTTGGAATCGGCCA
>JBILYM010000168.1:0-5042 GCA_044377725.1 Phycisphaerales bacterium | reverse complement strand
GATTGGACGCCTGCCATCAGTACTCGCGAAAGTGTTGAGCGCACCGTCGACTGGTTCCTCCAGCAACACGCGCGCGAGAACGGATTCGTAGTGGATGCGGCCAACGCCACGCCACGCGCTCCGCGCACGCGCACTCCGGCCGGCTCGACGTGACCGTCGCGCTGCGTATCGACGTGGATACCTTCCGCGGCACCCGTGATGGGTTGCCGCGGCTCTTGTCCGCGCTGCAGCGCCGCGGTGTTCGTGCCACTTGGTTTGTGACGCTTGGGCCGGACAACATGGGCCGTCACGTGCGCCGCCTGTTGAAGCCGTCGTTTGCACTGAAGATGTTGCGTTCCGGCGCGCCCAATCTGTACGGCTGGGATATCGCTTTCCGCGGCACGTTGTGGCCGGGCACGGTGATCTCAGAACACTTGGCCGACACGCTGCGCCTTCCCGACCGCGCTGGTCATGAGGTTGCGCTGCACGCTTGGGATCACCACCGCTGGCAGGTGGGCGCCGAGTCGCTCCCTGATGAGGCACTGGATGCGGAGCTTGCGCGCGCCATCGCCGCGTTCACCACGGTCTACGGCCGCGCGCCGCATGCGTGTGCCGCGCCCGGCTGGCGCTGCGATGATCGCATCCTTTCGCTTCCATCATCACAAGCATTCGCGTGGCGCAGCGACGCACGCGGACCCGCCGTGCCGTTTGTGCCACGCATGCCATCCATGCCATCCATGCCATCCACGCCCCACCTCGGCCGCACGTTTGCGCAACCGCAGATTCCCGTGGACCTCCCCACCTATGACGAAGGCGTTGGTCGCGGCGCCGGCGCCGACGAGCGCTGGAACGACATGCTGCTCTCCCGCCTCGCTGACGGTGCGCCGCACGTCCTCACCATCCACGCGGAGAGCGAAGGCGGCACCAAAGCCGCACTCTTCGAGCAATTTCTCGACCGCGCGCTTACGGCAGGCCACCAGTTCGAGCCACTCAGCGACTGGCTCACCCGCCAACCCACTCCGCCCCTCGGCCGCGTTGCACGCGGAACCATCCCCGGCCGCGAAGGCTGGCTCTGCGTCGGCGGCTAGCATTCGCAGCGCATGGATGCACGGCGCAACTGGATCATCGGCATACTCTTGTTCTTGGCGCTGAGCGTCGCGGGATTAACCGTTCGTCCATTGGTTGTCCCGGACGAACCGCGCTACGGAATCATTCCGGCGGAGATGGTGGATTCCGGCAATTGGCTGGCACTTCGCATGGCTGGCTTCGTTTATTACGAGAAGCCTCCGCTCGGATACTGGCTCACCGCCGCCAGCATGTCCGCCTTCGGTCAGAACGCATTTGCCATCCGCCTACCGAGCGCCGTCGCCACGCTGGTGGTTGCGCTGGTTGCCGCATGGATGGCGGTGCGCATCACCGGCCGCCGCCAAGACGGCCCACTGGCATTCATGGTGCAAGCCACCACGCTGGCGCCACTCATCATTGGAACCGTCGCGCTGCTTGATCCGCCATTCGCTGCGTTCGTTGCGCTCTCTATGGGCGCCCTCTATTGCGCGTGCACAGCCATCGGCCGCGCGCGTGCCGGATGGCTGGCGCTCGCCGGCATCGCTGCCGGATTCGCGTTCCTCACCAAAGGCCTGCTCGCCTTCGCAATTCCCGGCGTCACCGCGCTGCTGTTCCTGGCATGGGAGCGGCGCTGGAAGGACATGCTCACCATGCCGTGGATTCCGCTGGGTGCCGCCGCCGTCACCATCGCGCCGTTCGCGTGGATGATCCACCGTGCTGAGCCAGGCTTCTGGGAATACTTCATCGTGGTCGAACATTTCCGGCGCGTTGCGAGCCCGGATTCCAATCAGCATCCGGAACCGTGGTGGCAATTCTTAGTGGTGTTCCCGATCGGCGCCATGTTGTGGACACTTGTGTGGCCCAACGCATGGAAAGGTCTGCGCGATGCCACCGAATGGCGCAGTGGCATGCGCTTCATGGCCGCGTGGGTGATCGCACCGATCACACTTCTTTCACTCAGTAGCGGCAAACTGCCCACCTACGTGCTGCCGCTCTTTGCGCCAGTCGCAGTGCTGGTTGCCATCGGGCTGCTCCGCGCCCGCGCTTCAGAGCGAGTCATGCCGGATCGCCTCGCAGTCTTTGCGCGCACGCTGGTGCGCATTGCCGCGGTGGCTGCGTTCATCATTGCCATCACCGGCGGGCGCCGCTTCGGTATTCCCGTCTTGTGGGAATCCGGTGAGTCGCTGCGATTCACGTACATCGGCGCCGCGCTCCTTCTGTGGGCGCAACTTGATGTGTGGAGTTGGAAGGCCACCGATCCGCGCACGTGGCTCCTACGCACGGCACTTGCTCCGGTGCCGGTCTTGCTTGCTATCCAATTCCTGTATCCCGAAGCAGCGCTCTCCGCTGTCAAGCATCCATGGCCGTTCTTGCAGCGTCATGCTGCAGAATTGCGATCAGTCAATGTGTTGGTGACCAGTGCGGCGCCGGCCCATGCGCTCTCCTGGGTCACTGGTCGCCGCGACTTTGTGATTGCCGGATCGCCCAGCGAATTTGATAACGAACTCAATCTTCCGCAAGAGGAATCGCGCAAGATTGAATGGTCTACTGTTGCGGCCAAAGTGCTGGCTACTAAAGCGCTCGCCCCGGCACAATCGATCGCGGTACTCGGTTCAACACTTGAACTTGAGCGCTTGGTGCAGACCCCTGGACTTCCGGCGCCCGATGCGCGCGAAACCGTCGGGTCAATCACCATCATGCACTGGCGTTAATCAGCGTCGCGGGCGCGCGGCGCTCGGCTGTACCAGGCACGTTGGCTTGCAGCAGCATCACGGAATCGACCGTCAATCCCGGGCCAAACGCCGTCACCAACGCTGGTTGGGGCAGGGCGGATGGAGCAGCGCCGTTTGCAGCGCCCGCCGATCGCCACATCCGCTCCAATACAAAGAGCACCGTTCCGCTTGACATGTTGCCATGCTCCCGCAACACCGCACGCGGAACCTCGGCACTCGGCTCACCCGCGCGCACCACGCCGGCGCGCACGCACGCATCAATGATGCCCGCGCCGCCCGGATGCAAGATCACCGCTGCATCCGGCCCCGCGAATTCGCGCATGGCGTGCTCCACCGCTTCGGGAACCTCGCGCGCCAACGTCATGGCAAACCCGCTATCAGTAACGGTCCACGTCATGTGATCTTCCGTGCCCGGAATAACGCGGCTGCGTCCAGCACCGATCGCCGCCATCGCCGCGCCCGGCAACTGCGCGCAGGAAATCACCGCCGCCGCCGCGCCATCAGCAAAGAGTGTGATCGCCACCAAGTTCTGTGGATCAGCATCGGGTCGAAAGTGCAGCGAGCACAGTTCCACGCACACCAAGAGAACGCGCGCCTCTGGATCGGCACAGGCCAGACCAGCAGCAGCACGCAGTCCGGTGACGCCGCCGAAGCAGCCCATGAATCCCACCTGCATGTGCCGCACGGAATCACGCATACCCATCGATTGAGCGATCGCCAAGCCAACGCCCGGCGATCGAAAGCCAGTGCAGGTGACGATGACGAGATCGGTGATGTCTTGCGCGCCAATTCCCGCGTTCACTAACGCCTGCCGCGCGGCGCGTTCGGCCAGCGGCGGCGCGTGCACGTGGAACGCATGCATGCGCTCAGCAGTACTCATGTGTAAGACATCAGCCAGCGGCAACACTGCGGCACGCTGTTCGATGCCGCTACCGGCCACCACGCGCGCCAAGAATTGTTGCGCCGTGGATGAAAGCCCCAGACGCTCCGCTTGTTCTGCTGCAATGTCCGTTTGCGCGCGCACCAACGTTGGTGTTGCCACTCCCGGCGCGTGCAACAATGGACGGGGTGTATTCACGCGCCCACCACTATTTCGCTGGCGCGTCGCGCAGCCCACGGTGCAAGTTTCACCGCCGCGCGCGTGGCGTGTGCCGCTACTCGCCCGCCGCGCAGCAACATGCCCACGCGCAGGTTGTGTGTTTGCGCGCGACCAACCGTGGCGCGCCATCTCCGTTGATACTCCGCTGCCGCCGCTGTGGTCCATCCATCGCGGAAACACTCGCCGAGCAGCATGGCACCTTCGATCGCCCAGCCCATTCCTTCACCGGTGTACGGCTCTGCGTAGCCCGCCGCATCACCAACCAGCGCCACGCGACCCGCCGTAACGGCGCGCGGTTGCCAAGGCAGTGGACCGCATGCCGCTTCCAACGCGGGCAGCGGTTGCGATGCTTCATAGTGCGCAAGAAACCGCGCCAACTGCGGCGCGCGCGTGGCCATCATGCGCAGCGCCTCCGCGGGCGCCGACGGCCAACGATCGCCACGCTCCACAATCGCCGCCATATGCACCACATGCCCGCGCCGCACCAGCCCCAGGTACGCGCTTCCAAAGAGAATCAGTTCGATGGTGCCCACTGGTGCCAACGTGTGGTCGTCAGTGCAATGTTCGAACGTAAAGCTCCAACCGGCGCGCGAGCCCGTTGTCGTGGGCGCCAGGCCGGCGGCGCGCGCGATGGCGCTGCCCACTCCGTCCGCCGCCACCACCAGATCAAAGTGCACATCACGCGGCGCGACTGATGGATCGTTGAGCGCAGTGATGGTCACGACCGCTGGTGCGCCAATCCGCGCGCCGTCTACCGATGCGCTCGTCGCAAGCGCGCCACCCGCGACACGCCCGCCCACCTGCGCGCCGACATCTCCACCCGCATGGATGAGCTTCGCTCCGCGCCCCGCGTGGATCGCGGCCCCCGCGCGGCAGGCCCCGTCGCGCAACGCTGCATCGAACGCCGCGCGCGGCACGATCACGCCGGGCTGACCACCGAACGCGTGCGTCCATACAGGGTGTGCATTCCCGGCGCGGGCGTCCAACATGCGCACCTCCCGCGTGGAACCGGCGCGTGCCTGCTCCAGTGCGTCTCCCAAGCCAAGTTCCGCAAGCCAGGCCGCGGCGCGGGGCACCAGGCATTCGCCGCAGCACTTCGTTCGGGGCGCGGGCTGCCGCTCCAGAAGGGTCACCTGCCAGCCATGGCGTGCCAGAACGGCCGCCGA
>JBILYM010000025.1:0-15272 GCA_044377725.1 Phycisphaerales bacterium | reverse complement strand
GCCACTCATGCGGCGTGTGCACCGCGGTGTGCACCAGCAACGTTCGAGTGCATGAGGAAATCAAAGACTTTGGCATGGTGGTCGATGCCGGATGCATGAAGTGCATGGACTGCGTCAGCAGCTGCCCGAACGAAGCACTGAGCTTTGGGCTTGGAAAGCCCGCCGTGCTGATTGATCGCACTGCCTCGCGCTCCGCGGCGGCAGCGGAACGACGGTGGGACCTTTCTTGGACAGAGGAGATTGCGTGTGCACTGCTGGGCGTAATGACGCTCTTTGCGGTGCGCGGCATTTACATCGGCGTGCCACTTCTCTTTGCATCGGGAATCGCAGCGTGCACGGTGTTTGTGTCATGGAAAGCATGGCGCATCCTGCGCGACCCATCAGTTTCATTCCATGGCATGCGGCTGCGCCTGAAAGGAAAGCTCGGCGCATCAGGTGTTGCGTGGCTCAGTATCACCGCGCTGCTCCTAGCCAGTGTTTCATACGTTGGCGCACTGAACGGAATTACCTGGCTGGCAGACCGCGCCGATGCGCGCGTCACTCTTCCAGCGGAATACATCTTCTCCACCGATGCGCAAGCGCCGGAAGCATCCATGCAGCAAAGTGCCGAACGTGCGCTGCAGCTCTATGCGCTGGTCGCCGCCGCGCCGGAAGGTTGGTCGATCATTCCAGCTGGATGGCGGCAAGTGGACTTGCGCCGCGCTTATTTGAGCGCAGCGATTCGGGATATGCCAACGGCTGAACGTTTGGTGCGCGGCTCATGGATACGCGATGGCGCCGATGAAGCGACTGCCGCGGTGATCGGGCGAATCATTCGTTCGTTTGTATCACGTGCGCCGGATGCCATTGCTTGGTACGACGAAGCGCTGGATGCACATCCGGAGTGGCAGCGCTTGCGTGAAGAACAAATCACCTGGCTTGACCAAGAAGGTCAGTACGCGCGAGTCATTCAGAGCGCTCGGCAAGGGCTTATTGCACGTCCCAACGATTTGCTTGCCATGCGGCGCTTGTCGCTGGCGCTGGTCGAGCGCGGAACCATGCCACTGGAAATTGACGAGGGCGTTGAATTGATTCGGCAAACCATCAGCGCAGTTCCCAACAATGGATTTGCCCACGCCGCACTTGCGCGCGGCCTGATGCGCCAGCAGCACTTTGACGAGGCGATGGCGGAGTTCGCGCGCGCTCTGGAGTTGGAGCCCAACTCGGAGGTCATTCGATCGATGTTTGAAGAGGCTCAAGCGCAACGCGGAGCGGCCGAATCAGGCGGTTGACCGCGTGGGTAGCGGGTGAGTTAACTCGCCGATCCCCAACGGCTCAGCAGGCGCCCCAAGTCGCCGCCACCAACGATGCCGTCATCATCCAAGTCAGCGTCGCAGTCATAACCGCTTGTGCCCCAGCGGCCCAGCAGTTCGCCGAGATCGATGCCGTTGATGACGCCATCCTTATTCAGGTCACCCACACCGGCGGCGGTGCGCGCAAGTCGGACCGCGACGCCGCTATCAATTCGTCCCCATCCGGTGCGTTCATCGAAGCCGGCATTTGAAACATCCGTGCAGGACTGTACGAGCAATTCAATGAGTTGTGTTGGGGAAGCGTTCGGTGCCACCGCGCGCATCAGTGAAAGTGTGCCGGTTGCCAACGGCGCAGCCATACTGGTGCCGGACTTGAACTCAACGCTTTCGGTGCCGACGCAGGAGAGAATGGAAACGCCCGGTGCTGCCATGTCCACCTCCGGACCGATCGCGGTCGATCCCGCTGGAGAGTCGAGCGCATCAAGCGATCCAACCGCCAACACTTCCGCCCAACGCGCGGGCCATGCCACGCCACCCAAGCCGGTGTTTCCCGATGACGCCACTAACAGCGTGCCGCCACCAATGGAGTACGTCACCGCATCACGCAGGTACTGCGTGCCCACGGAATATTGCAGACTCATGTTGATGATGTTGGCGCCGTGATCGGTGGCCCAGACCAGGCCATCGGCCAGCCAGCTTGAGAAGCCGGTGCAGCCACTCAGAACGACCACTGGCATGATGCGTGCCTGCCAGTCAAGGCCGGCAATCGCTACTCCGTTGTTGCCAGAAGCGGCGGCGATTCCAGCGACGTGCGTGCCGTGATCTGCGCATTGGTCGGCAATATCAGTGGTGCCAGCCGGAACATTCCATCCAGCAATCATGCGCGGCGCAAAGTCAGCATGTGCAGTCATGCCGCTATCCATCACGGCAATCACGGTGGTTGCCGAACCGGTACTCACATGCCACGCAGCGCGCGCGCTGACATCGGCGCCAGGTAATCCGGAAAGCCCGTTGATGATTTGACCAGTGTTCTCAAGTCCCCAGCACTGCGCGTAGTACGGATCGTTCGGCGCTGGTGCATCGCTGGCAATGCCACCGATGACATCCAACTCAGCAATCTCAATAGTGCCGCGCGCCGCTTGCAGACGAGCAATCAGCGCGGGTGTCGCGGTGCCCACAGGTACCGAAATGGTTTGCCAGCGATCAAGTCCAAGGGCGGTGGCGCGCGCAGCATCACTGAAGCCAACCGTGGACGCGCGCGTGGCGCTCGTGGCACCGATTTGCGTGAGCACCTTGGTTAGTGCGGCATCACGGAGTCCATTGGGTTGCGTGACCGTCACCACGTGGTTGACATCAATACTGATGCGTGCACCCGCAACGAGTTTCACCATGACATGGTCGCTCGACCATCCACCCGTGCGATCCGCGGCCCACATCCATTCGTCCGCGGCACCGACTGCAAGCGCTGGCGCGGTTGCCAACACCGGCGGCGCAGCGCCCATTGTTGGCGCAACAACCATGACCGCGGCAAGCGCGGCGCAAGAGAAGAGTGGGTACGTGAGTAACGTCATCTGAAGAATCAATACGCGCCCCGGCAGTCGGGCGGTCGGGAAATTCCGAACCTGCTCAACAGTAAGGTGTGAGCGCTCCGGTGCCACGAAATTCGCTCGAGTCTTCCGTGAAAGTCCGGGAACTTGTCGTCAGGCGCCATATTTGCGGCGAACACGCGCGACCGATAGCATGAGGTCGATCCATCCGAGTATCCGGATGGTCGGATTGATTACCGTTCCGAACGCACATTTCTCCCAGCACTGGAGCCGACATGTCTGACAAGCGCTACCTGTTCACCAGCGAATCCGTCTCGATGGGCCACCCTGACAAGCTTGCTGATCAGATCAGCGATGCAGTCCTCGACGCGATGCTCGCGCAGGATCCGACGAGCCGCGTGGCATGCGAAACCCTGGTGACCACCGGTCTGGCAGTGATCGCTGGTGAAATAACCACTAACGCCGTTGTCAACATTCCTGACATCGTGCGCGAAGCAGTCCGCAAGGCTGGCTATGACAGTGGAGACAAGGGCTTCGACTACAAGAGTTGCGGCGTCAGTGTGGTGCTCGGCAAGCAGAGCGCGGACATTGCCATGGGTGTTGACCGCGAAGGCGCCGGCGACCAAGGCATGATGTTCGGATTTGCTTGCAAAGAGACTCCGGAATTCATGCCGCTGCCGATCGCAATTTCCCACGAACTGGTGAAGCGTCAAGCCGTCGTTCGTGAGAAGAACATCATCAAGGGCCTGCGCCCCGATGCCAAGAGCCAAGTCACGGTTGCCTACGTTGGCCTCAAGCCAACGCGCATTGATACGGTGGTGCTTTCCACGCAGCATGCCCCGATGTGGAACGGCGTTGCTGGTCAGAAGAAGCTCAAGGCTGAGGTCATCAAGCACATCATCAAGCCAGTGCTTGGCAAGTGGTGGAATAATCAAATCATCATTCACGTCAATCCAACCGGACAGTTTGAAATTGGTGGCCCGCACGGCGATTGCGGTCTCACTGGTCGCAAGATCATTGTGGATACCTACGGTGGTCGTGGTCGTCACGGTGGCGGTGCATTCAGCGGTAAGGATCCGTCAAAGGTCGATCGCAGCGCTGCGTACATGGCTCGATATATCGCCAAGAACATCGCCGCTTCCGGCCTCGCCGATGTGTGCGAAGTTCAGCTGAGTTACGCCATCGGCGTGGCCAAGCCAACCAGCGTGTTGGTGGATACGCAAGGCACGGGCACGGTTTCGGATGAGTGGCTTGCCGAAGAAGTGCAGCGTCAGTTTGAACTCACCCCGAAGGGCATCATCAAGTCGCTTGGTTTGCGCAAGCCGATTTATCACGCCACCGCTACGCACGGCCACTTCGGTCGCCGTCCGGGCGAGTGCGGTGAAGGCACCTTCAGTTGGGAGAAGACCGACAAGGCCGCTTCGCTCCGCAAGGCCGCTGAGAAGGCGGGCGTAATCAACGCTCCGCATGCAGTGGTTGAGCCAAAGCCCGCGAAGAAGTCTGCCGGCACGGCTGGCAAGGTGAGTTCCAAGGGGAGTTCCAAGTCCAATGCCAAGACCAGTTCCAAGGCCAACCGCCACCTGGCCATGTCATGACTGGAGCTTCTGAGTGACCGTTCCCGCCGAAAGCACATCCGTCACGAATACCCCACGAATGTCAGCACCATCGCCTGCCCGCGTTGCGGCCCTTGACCGCCTCGCGCGGCAGGCGGGTCGCTTTCCTGATCTTGAGTTTGTTGACATGGGCGTTGCGCCCACTGCCGACGGCATCGCTCTTGATGCTCGTGATGTTTCGTTGGCACGCGCCATTGAACACACGGTGGCGCATCGGTGGATGACGCTTGCCGCCATTGCGCGCGCATGCATCGATCGACGCTGGGAGAACGTGGACTCACGCGTACAGGCAGCATTGCTTGCCGCCGGTGCGCAGTTGTTCTTGTTTGGCAACGTGGCCGATCACGCGGTAGTTGATGACACCGTGGAGTGGTCCAAGGGCAAGGGTCATCGCGGCGCGGCAGGTTTCGTCAATGCAGTGCTGCGCAAGATGATTGACTTGCGTGGTGACTTCGTGGAAGGCGCCGACGCCGCTCCGCGTGTGTGGCGCGATCGACGCGACCTAGTGCCACTGGCTGATGGTCGCGCCATGCGCCTGAAGCGCCCAGTGTTCTCTGATGATCGCGTCTTGCGCGTGGCTGAAGCAGCCAGCGTTGGCGAGGATCTCTTGCTGCACTGGATCAATTCGGCAGGACAGGACCTTGCTTTCAGTCGTGCGGTGCATTCCTTGCGCCCAGCGCCCACGGTGATCTCTGGTGTTCCAGAGCAAGCAGTGCTGCCGGATGCGCCGTTCGCATCCAACCTCACGCCGCACAGCGATCCTGGTTCATTCGTATGGAACGGTGATCATTCGTCGCTCATCGCACTGCTTACCGCTTATCCGGAAGCGCGTGTTCAGGACTCCGCCAGTGCGCAACCGATGCGGCTTGCCGACAGTCTGCGCCCCAAGCTCATTCTTGATGCGTGTGCTGGCCGTGGAACCAAGACGCGTCAACTTGCGGCGTTGCATCCAACCGCGGAAATTGTTGCCACCGATGTGGACGGTGCGCGCTTGCGTGCATTGGCGCTTGCGTTTGTTGATCATCCACAGGTGAAGGTGACTACGCCGGAGGGCTTGCGCCGGATTGTTGGCCAGGTTGACCTCTTGGTGCTTGATGTTCCGTGTTCAAACACCGGCGTCTTGTCGCGCCGGCCGGAAGCAAAGTACCGATTCAATCGGGCGCGGCTCGATTCCATCACGGCGGTACAGCGTGACATTGTGGAAGAGCATCGCCCGTTCCTCACGCCCAACGGCTCGGTGCTGTACAGCACGTGCAGCCTGGAGCCGCCGGAAAACCTTGCTCAGGCGCAGTGGGCGGCAGGTCGGATTGGTCGCCGTGTTGCCCGAACCGAGGTTCGCGAGCCTCGTGGCATGCCTGGAGAGCCAGATTCGGCGTACGCGGACGGTGGCTTTGGCGCGCTGATTTCGCCAGCCTGAACCGATATCAAACCGAGATACCGCGCCGGCGTGCAATATGTGCGCCGAGCATTGGTATGATTTTCCGATTCGCCAGTTCGGATCTACCGCGGAGTCCTGCATGCCAGCGCCGATGACCGTTACCGAGATTCTTGACCCGCAATGCGTGGTCGTTCCACTGGTCGCTCACACCAAGCGAGAAGCCATCGATGCGCTTGTTGATGCGCTTGCGCTGACTGGGCGGATTTCTGATGCCAACGCCGTGAAGAAGGCGGTCTGGGAGCGGGAGCAACAGCGCTCTACCGGTATTGGTGAAGGCCTTGCCATTCCGCACGGCAAGACCGCCGCGGCGCACGGCTTGTGCCTGGCGGTTGGCCGCCTCGCAACCCCCATTGACTATGACTCCATTGACCGCAAGCCAGTACGGTTGGTGGTCCTGTTGGTTTCGCCACCAGAGCGCACCAGCGACCATATTCAGGCGCTCGGTCGGATTTCGCGGCTGATGACCAATCCGGCGTTCCGCGAACAGGTGTACGCCGCCGCGGATCCGTTGCAGTTGCTGCAGTTGTTCCGCGCCGCAGAGCGTGGGTAAATAGCAATCTTGCCACTATCGGCGGCAGCAGCCATGCCTCTCATACGACGGCGCTGTTGGGGGAGCCGTGGCGAACCACACTCCGGAAGCGCCCGGTGCTTGCCTAGAATCACAGCACCATGATGGTTCCCATGCATCTTTCTCGCATTCTGATCCGCGAGATGGCGGATATGCAGGTGATTGAACTCACAGAGACCGGTGGCACCCGCAAGTTCCCGATTGTGATTGGATTACCGGAGGCATTCGCCATTGATCGTCGCATCAAGGGCGTGCAGATTCCGCGACCGCAGACGCATGATTTGCTTGCGGAAACCATTCGCGCGCTCGGGGGAACGCTCAAAGCGATTCACATCCATGACCTGGATCATGGCACATTCTTTGCCAAACTCATGATTGAGCGGGACGGCGAGATCATTCAGGTGGACTCGCGCCCTTCCGATGCCATTGCACTTGGCGTAGCCGATGGCGTGCCAATGTTGGTGGACGAGAACGTGTTGCAGGAAGCCGCGGCAGAAGCACTCATTGAACCAGCGCCATCGGTCGAAGCAGACGATGATGATGACGAACACGCAGAAGACGAGAGCGATTCGTGAGCATTCCGAACGTTGCAGTGTTTGATCTTGGCGGCGTGGTGGTACGCATTTGTCGCACTTGGCCGGAAGCGTGCAACGCCGCAGGCATCACGCATATTCCGCAGGCAGAGGCCCGCCTTGATTCGCCTCGCAAATCAGAACTTCTGCGCGCGCATCAGTGCGGCGAAGTTGAGTCCGAGGATTACTTTGCCGGGCTTGCCCAGTTGCTGGCTGATCACAGTGTTGAGGAGGTGCGCGCCGTACATACCGCTTGGATATTGGGCGATTATCCAGGGATGACAAGCGTGATTGACCGCATCCATCATGCCGGCATGCGCACCGCCTGCCTCTCAAACACCAACGCACACCACTGGGAACAGCTTGATTCAAGCGAGGCATTTCGCCGCATTCAGGTGCGCCATGCCAGCCATGTCATGGGTCTGGTGAAGCCGGACCAGCGCATCTACCGCGCCTTTGAGGCAGCCACTGGGGTTGCGCCACAGGAGATCGTGTTCTTTGATGATCTTGCCGAGAACATCAGCGCCGCGCGTGCGTGTGGATGGAACGCCGTGCATATTGATCACACTGGGGACACCGCTGCGCAGGTGTTGGCGGGTCTGTGCGCGCACGGAGTGTTGGCGTGACTGACGTAGATCAACAGATATGCGCACCTACGCTCCTCTTGCCATCGCCGCTTTCGGCGCAGCGTTTGGTGCAGCTTGCCGATATTGCCGGCGCGCGCATTAAGGAGCGCACCGGTGACTTTCTTGTTGAAGAATTGCAGCTCTACGACCCGTGTGGCGAGGGCGAGCACCTGTACTTGCGCATCGTCAAAGAGGGGATGACCCATCATGAGATGGTGGACATGCTGTGCAAGCACTTTGACGTTGGCACCGAAGCCATCGGCACCGCGGGCATGAAGGATCGTGTGGCGGTGACCAGTCAGACCGTCAGTATCCACTTGCCGCGCAAGCCGGAGATGCGCGGTATCACTGATGAGCGCGTACAAGTGTTGTGGTCCACGTGGCATTCCAACAAACTTCGCCGCGGGCACTTGGCAGGCAATCGATTCTCCATTCGTATCCGTGGCATTGAGCCATTCCGAGCGCCGCCAGTCTGGCGAGCATTGCGTGAATTGGAGACACTGGGCGTCCCCAATCACTTTGGGCCGCAGCGCTTTGGCATGCGTAACAACAACCACATTCTGGGTGCATTCCTACTGAGTTCGCGGCACGCTGAGGTATTGGGTGAACTCATTTCCACCAAGGGCAGCCCGTTTCCAGAATCAGAACGAGCCGCGCGCGAGGCAGTCGATGCAGGTCGATTCGCCGAAGCGGCTGGACTGTGGCCGCGCGGCCTTGACGCCGAGCGCACCGCCACCCGTGCCCTCATGCGTGGCACCGACGCGCGGACAGCGGTTCGAGCGGTACCGCGACCGATCCAGGAAATCTGGACGGACGCGTGGCAATCAGCAGTCTTTAATCGCGTGCTTGATGAACGAATCCTTGCGGGAACATTCGGCGCCGTGGAGCAGGGCGATGTGGCATGTAAGCATGGCAACGGCGCCAAGTTCATCGTCAGCGAAGAAGACTGCACGGTGATTGGCGAAGATTCCCTCGCTGCGCGTGCCGCTCGCTTTGAAATTTCTGCCACTGGTCCACTCCCAGGTCCTGATTCGCTGCAGAGTGCGGGCGCGGTCGCGGAACGAGAGCGCGCCGCGATCGTGGCGTTTGCTGGTGATCCAGCCCGCTTTGAAGAAGCCGGTCGGCGCCCGGCAGGTGACCGTCGGCCGCTGCGCATCAAGGTGGCAAACCCTGAAATTGAATCAGGCTTTGATGACCACGGACCCTACGTGCGAGTGGCGTTTGATCTGCCGCCCGGTGCTTACGCAACCGTGGTGTTGCGCGAGATTCTCGGTGACGGCTTTGTTGATGCATCGCGCGACGCGTTGCGTTCCTGACGGCGGCGCGCGAAGAACGTAGTCAATTGCCGCCCGCAGGTCTTGGCGAGAATTCCCGCAACAATTGGCGGCCGGTGGTTGAGGCGACCGTCGGCAGGAATACTCCACAAACTCCCGCACGCGCCAGCCTTGGGGTCATGGGCTCCAAAGAACACGCGCCCGATTCGCGCGTTCACAATCGCTCCCGCGCACATGGCGCACGGTTCCAGCGTCACCGCAAGTGAACAGTCGGAGAGTCGCCAAGCTCCACGCGCGCGACCGGCCTCGCGCATGGCAACCAGTTCAGCGTGACCCGTTGGATCGCCAGTAACTTCGCGATCATTGGCGTGCTCAGTCACCACGGTGCGTCCGTGATAGACCACCGCGCCCACCGGCACCTCGCCGCGTTGTGAAGCGTTGCGCGCCAAGGTCATGGCACGCAACATCATGCCAACATCATTGGCTCGAGCACCGGAACGAAGCGCGCGTGGGCCCGCCATGCGTAGCAGCGCACTGCCGCCGCGCCGGTGCCGACTCATCCGCCTTCCTCATCGCCTTCATCGCCGTCGGTCTTCTTGGCCTTGTACTTGGGGCGGCCAATCATGGTGCCCAAGGTGTTTCGAATGATGCCACCTTCGGCGACCGCTTGCGTTGGAGCAACCACCAGCAAGATGATGCCGAGTTCGTAGAGCAAGTACAGCGGAACCATCAGCCCAACCATGGTGAACATGTCAACGGTCGGTGAAATCACCGCAGCCAAGATGGCGCACACAAACAGCGCATGGCGACGGTACTTGCGAAGCTTCTTGGTGTTCAGAACCCCCACCCATCCAAGCAGCAGAACGACCACGGGCATTTGGAACGCCAAAGCGATGGCTGCCGCAAAGAACAGCAGGAAATTGATGAATTCTTCCAGTCGGTACTGCTGAGTCAGATTGCCGGTGGTACGTGTTGGAATGGTGCGCACTTCCAGTCGTCCGTCGGCACGAGCGGTATCAAGGGCAATGTAGAGCTGTGAATCTTTCTTCAGCATCCACACCTCGCCCACGTTGGCGCTCACTGGATCAGTCTCAAGTACAGGAATGCGCGGCGTCCCTTCCACCAGTGCCGATGGTGGCGGGGCGATCGTGCGCGGCTCCTCCACACCGAAACTGATGAGTAGCGTCAGCATGTACGGCATTGCCAGATACAAACCAGTCAGACCAACCGCTACCAAGATGGCGGAGAGCGGAATCAAGAATTGCGCGTAGCGGCGTTCGTGCGCGTACAGACCTGGTGAAACAAACTTCCACAGCTGGTACAGAATCCACGGCGTCGAAAGCATGATCGACGACCAAATGGCAATCTGTAGATCCACCATCAGCGTCTCGGTGGGGCTCAGTACTTGCAGGTTGGTTGGCTGTCCTTGTGCGGCCAATGCATCCATGAGGGGCTGCACCAAGAATCCGCGCACATAGGTGCCGGCGGCAAAGAGTCCGCATCCCACTACCAACGGCACGATGGCGGCCTTGATGAGGCGGCTACGCAATTCATCAAGATGGCCACCGAGCGACATGAAGCTGCTCAGAAGGCCGTCGTTGGATTGTTGGTCTTGATCAAGTGGCATGAGGCGGTTGGTCAGGCTAGTCGTGATGCGCTGCCCGTGATGGCGGCGCGGCCAATACTCTCAGGAAGGCTGAAAAAACGTCGTGCATTGGCATCTACGGTGCGTTCAAAGGCATCAAACGAAGTTCCGCGCAGCGCCGCCAGGAATAACCCAGTGTGCATCACATAGGCGGGAACGCACGGCCGCGCGCCACGCACCGGTTCGGGCGAAAGAAACGGCGCATCGGTTTCGCACATGATCCGGTCATCGGGAACCAGCTTGGCAGCGGCCGCTACTTCCGGAGCGCTGCGAAAGGTAACCACGCCGGTGAAACTGATCCACGCTCCGAAGTCAAGAACGGCACGGGCATCATCAGCAGTCTCCGTGAAGCAATGAAAAACGAAGCGGTCCGCAGGTAAGCCGCTCGCGCGCAGGATCGGCAGTAACTGCGGCACTGCACGGCGGCAGTGAATCACAATCGGCTTGATGAGTCCTTCGTTACGCCATGCAGCAATACGAGTGAGTTGTTCCTCAAGAACACTGGTTTGCAGCGCGGCGGGTGGATCCGCGTAATGATTGTCCAGACCAAGCTCGCCCCACGCCACGCACTTGGGATGTTGCGCTGCGCGATGCATGTCATCCCACGAAATTGGATCGGCAGCATGGAGCGGATGAATGCCCGAAGTGCACCAGACATCCTGGTGCTCACCTGCAAGGGCTGCGCTACGGATGGCATCGCTGGTGGTAGTGGCGATGGTGATGAAACCACTGACGCCAGCCGTGCGCGCCTCCGCGAGTACCCGCTCGAGGCGCTCATGAATTCCGTCATAAAGGAGATGGCAGTGGGTATCGATCACGGGGAGGGTTGGAGGGGGCAGCGCCAGTACGGCAAAGTGTCCAATAATAACATTGATTTAGTGCATATAGTTCGGCCATTCAGGGAGCAATTATCCGCATTGGAAGCCAGTCCCTGCATGCGCTTCAAGGGTAGCACCGCGCAGCCACACCTTCCTTGACCACGTGAAGGTTGCGCCCATACCATAGAGGATTAGACATTGTGAAAAAACGCACAATGTCCTTTGGCGTTGCCCCGTGCGACGCCTGCCAGGACACCCGCCACGGATCTGAATAGATGAGCCGATTCCTGTTTCCCCGCTGGTCGAACGCGCTGCTTCCATTCGTATTGATTGTGGGCGCGATCGCTCCGCTCTACGTCTCGTTGTTGGTTGCCTATGGATTTAGTCCAAAGACACTCGACGGCCAATATCAACCCGAACAACCAGTCCCATACAGCCACGCGCTGCACGTTGGCAAGCTTGGTCTCGATTGCCGGTACTGCCACAACACCGTGGAGACGGCATCGCACGCTGCCGTGCCGCCGACACAGACCTGCATGAATTGCCACACGCAGATTCATAAGGACAGTCCGCGCCTCGTCAAGGTGCGTGAGAGTTACGAGACGGGTATGCCCATCGAATGGGTCAAGGTTCACAAGCTGGGTGATTACGCCTATTTCAATCACGCCGCGCATGTCACGCGTGGAGTGAGTTGCTTGGAGTGCCACGGTCGCGTTGATCAGATGGAAGTCGTTCATCGCGCGCAGCCGCTCGCCATGGGATGGTGCTTGGATTGCCACCGTAACCCGGTCGATCACGTGCGTCCGCCCGAAGAAGTCTTTGCTCTTTGGAAGCCAACAGATACGTGGACCAAGGACGAGCGACTTGAGTTGATCAAGAAAAACGACATTCACCCCAACGATTATTGCTCGACTTGCCACCGCTAAAGCGATCGGCGACGGACGACCCCGACACAGGGAACAGAACACATGCATGACGGTTGCAACCACGGTCCCGCAGAACCCACCAACGCCGCAGCTGAAGCTCCGCAGACAGGCGGTCCTGCGCGCCGCTCCGTCTACTGGCGCTCCATCGAGCAGCTCTCCGATTCGCCAGAGTTCCGTGCTTACATGCACAATGAATTCCAGCCCGGTGCGAGTGAGGCATCGGATGACGATCGCCGCACCTTCATCAAGGTGATGGGAGCATCGTTTGCACTCGCAGGTCTTGCAGCGACTGGCTGCCGCCGTTTGCCCGAGACGAAGTTCGCGGAGTATGCCTCGCGTCCGGCGAATCGCACTCCTGGAGTTCCGGTCACCTTTGCCACCAGCTTTGAACTTGGTGGCGTTGGATTCGGCGTGTTGGCAACCAGCTATGACGGACGTCCCATCAAGCTCGACGGCAATCCGATGCATCCATCGTCGCCGCTCGCTGGTGGTGCTGCGGCCATTGATCCTGCAGAATTCGCCAAGCGCGGCGCTCCGCAAGTTGGTCCGTCCAACTCCATGACCCAAGCACGCGTGCTTGAGCTGTACGACACGGATCGCAGTCGCATTGCATTGCAAGGCGGCAAGGAGTCCACGGCTGGTGCGCTTGACGCTTGGATTGACGTGCGTCGCGCGGAATGGAAGAAGGATGGCGGCGCTGGACTCGTGGTGCTTGCAGAGCCCACTTCGTCCCCAACGCAGCTGGACATGCAGGCGCGCCTCTTGAAGGCGTTCCCGAAAGCCACGTGGGCATCATGGTGCGCAGTGAATGACGATGCATCGCTCGCCGGCACCGCCGCGGCGTTTGGTTCGTCCCGTCGCGTGCACCCAAAGTTTGATCAAGCAGACGTGATTCTCAGTCTTGATTGCGATTTCCTCCACGAGGATCTGCACAGCGTCGCCAATGCACGCGCATGGGCCGCGGGTCGCTCGCTGGTGAAGCGCGAAAACGGCGCCTTGGTTTCCAAGGATCCCGCTGCCGCGTCCATGAGCCGCGTCTATCAAGTGGAAGGCCTCCTGACACTGACGGGCATGAACGCTGATCAGCGCATCGCCATGCGACCTTCGCAAGTGGCTGCGTTTGCCGCAGCAGTGGCTGACCGCGTTGGCGTGGAAAGTGCACGGCAGATGGCCGCGTTTGCGCCGAAGCTCAGCGAGCATGATCAAGAAGTGGTCGATGCGTTGGTCACAGACCTCAAGAAGGCTGGTCGCAAGGCCTTGGTGGTTGCTGGTCCGCGTCAGCCTGCTGTGACGCACGCGCTTGCGGCAGCCATCAACGACAAACTCGGCGCCTACGGAATGACCGTTGATACCAGCGCCACCGATGCGCCGATGTGCAGCGTCGGAATTCAGAAGGTGGTGACCGCGCTCAATGCCGGTACCGTTGACACGCTGGTGGTGATGGGTGCTAACCCGGTCTTTGATGCACCAGTTGATCTTGGCTTTGCGACTGCGATGGCCAAGGCGAAGAACGTTGTGCACTTGGCGTACCGCGTCGATGAAACATCGCGCGCTGCAGGATGCACTTGGCATGTTCCGGTGACGCACTTCCTGGAGAGCTGGGGCGATACGCGTGCCGCCAACGGCACCATCGGTCTTGCGCAGCCACTGATTGCGGCGCTCCTGGATCCAGCAGACGGTGGCCGCAGTGCGATCGAACTGTGCGCGGCACTCACTGGCGATGAGGTTCGCGCTGGAATGGACCTGGTGCGACGCACGCACATGGCAGTGTCCGGCAAGTCCGGCGCGGACTTTGAACGCGCGTTCCGCAGCAACTTGGATACTGGTGTCTGCCCCGATACCGCCAAGAGTCGCGAAGCCACTCCGGCACCTGCGCTTGCCGCCAAGGCAATGGCCGCGTGGATTGATGCTCGCACCGAGAGCGATGGCCTGGAACTGGCATTCTTCGTCGACGGCAAGATGTTCGACGGTCGCTTCGCCAACATTGGTTGGTTGCAAGAGCTGCCCGACGTCATCACCAAGATCACTTGGGACAATGCGTTGTTGATGTCTGGCGCAACGGCTGCAAAGCTGGGCGTGAAGAACGGCGACATGGTTTCCTTGAACGTCGCCGGCGCTCCGGCTGCTGGCAATGCAGCAGCGTGGATCGTGCCCGGTATGGCGGATGACACCCTCGGAGTCGCTGTGGGCTATGGCCGCGGTGAAGCAGCGGGCGGCATCGCATCTGATTCTGGATTTGCAGCATCCGCGCTGCGCACGCTGAACGCACCGTGGCTTGCCGTGGGCGTCAAGGCCAGCGCAAACACCACGCAGGGCGCCTACGCATTTGCTCACACTCAGGATCACGGCACTGCTGATGCAGCCATCGAGTCGGTTCCGCTCGACTCCATTCAGGAGCGTCTGCCAACCCTGATTCGTGAAGCTTCGCTTGAGCATTACAAGGAACACCCCGACTTCGCGAAGCATGCGTCCCACGTGGCGCACCGCCTCTCCATGTGGGAGGAATCAAACCTTGATGGCGCCAAGTATCGCTGGGCGATGACCATTGACCTTGCATCGTGCACTGGTTGCAGTGCCTGCGTGGTGGCATGCCAGGCAGAGAACAACATTCCAATCGTCGGTAAGGACCAAGTGGCTCGCGGTCGCGAGATGCACTGGATTCGTATTGACCGGTACTTCAAGGGCGGCACCGCAGCGAAGCCTGAGGCGTACCGCGTGCAGCCAGTGACGTGCGTGCACTGTGAGAATGCGCCGTGCGAGCAGGTGTGCCCGGTGGCAGCCACCGTCCATGACATGGATGGCCTGAACAACATGGTCTACAACCGCTGCATCGGTACGCGCTACTGCAGTAACAACTGCCCGTACAAGGTGCGTCGATTCAACTTCTTTGATTACAACCGCCGCGATCCGGTGCGCGAGGGCGGCATCTTGATGACCAAGCCTGAGTACTACC
>JBILYM010000166.1:0-5170 GCA_044377725.1 Phycisphaerales bacterium | reverse complement strand
CAACAACGTGAGGTCGATGGCAAGCATCCATGTGGGCGATGGTCCGCTGGCCCCGAAACATCCGCAACTCGCAGCGCCGGAGGAAATCAGTAAGCCAAGAATGACACAAAACATCGTCATGAGTGAGATAGCCAAGCTGCGCGCCGCTTGCACCGGGCCCACCACCATCACGAGCGCTGCCATGATCTCGAAAGCGATCATGAAGCGCATGGCGGGTCCCAGGTAATCCTCGCGGTTCAGTCCAAGGCCACGAACAAAGATGAAATCCGTGACATCCGTGACCGGCTTTGGCAACAACTGCGGGTTGCGCTCCCAGAGCTTGACCCCCGCTCCGAGGAGGATCCAGAGCGGGACGACCAATCGGAGCAAGATGGTTCCGATTCGATTTCCGGAAGGCTTGACGGTTGTGGGTTGATTCATCACTCGCAATATCGTAGTCAATGCATCCTTCTGGGCGTGTGGCGACATTCGCCCCCGTCCACGAATCTAGAAATTCACGTGTGCGAATACGCGGCGAAGTGCGGGAACTGTCCCGCTCGCCCCCACTCCTTGCAAGGTAGACCACGTATATGGCCGTGTTTGTTCGATCAAGTCTCATGCCTGCTTCCGCCTCCGAATTGGCGGCGTGGCACTTTCGGTCCGGAGCGATCGACCGCCTGATTCCGCCCTGGGAGGATGTTGAAATCTTGGAGCGACCCGCCGCCATGGTGGACGGAGCGGTGGCTCGATTTCGGATGAAGAAGTTTGGGGTGCCATTGGTGTGGGTGGCGCGCCATCACAACGTCGAGCCCGGCATCTCCTTCTGCGACACGCAGGAATCTGGTCCGTTCAGTTCATGGAACCATCGGCATTCGTTCCTTCCCAACGGCGGTGTCTCCAGCATGTTGGAAGACAGGATCGAATACGAACTTCCGGGCGGGATCCTCGGTCGTACCTTTGGTGGCTCCACGGTGGCGGGTGATCTGGAGCGGATGTTCACGTGGCGCCACGCGCGGACTCGTCATGATCTGCATCACCACGCGACATTCCCGGGCGAGCACCTGCGCGTTGCGGTGAGTGGTACCAACGGAATGGTTGGCAGTGCGTTACTGGCATTTCTCTCGACTGGCGGTCATGATGTCCGCCGGATTGTGCGGGGCGCAGCCGATCATGCGCGTGGCGATGTGGCTTGGGATCAGCGTGCAGGAACGTTTGATGCAGCACGGCTTGAAGGCCTCGATGCCGTGGTGCATCTTGCGGGGGCGGGGATTGCCGATGAGCGGTGGAGCGCCGCGCGCAAGAAGGAAATCCGCGACAGCCGCGTCAATCCAACCGCGCAATTGGCGCGCACGCTTGCTGGCCTCAAGCACAAGCCGCGCGTCTTGGTGTGCGCAAGTGCGGTTGGTTGGTACGGAAATCGACCAGGCCCGGATCAAGTGGATGAATCAAGCTCACGCGGTGACGGCTATCTGCCGGAGATCTGCGAAGAGTGGGAGCGTGCCACGGATGCTGCGCGGGACGCAGGAATTCGAGTGGTGAACGTGCGTATTGGCGTAGTGATCAGCGCCCGTGGCGGAGCGCTTGCCAAGTTGCTGCCACCATTCAAGATGGGCCTGGGCGGCTCAGTGGGCTCCGGCAAGCAAGGCATGAGTTGGATCGACCTTGACGACTTGCTCGGCGTGCTCCGCTTGGTGATGAGTGCTGATGTAAGCGGACCCGTGAATGCAGTGGCGCCGCAGCCGTGCTCGAACAAGGAGTTTGGGCAGACCCTCGGAAGTGTGCTTGGTCGGCCATCCATTGCGCCTCTTCCGGCAACGGCAGTGAAAGTGATGTTTGGCGAGATGGGTGAGCGACTTCTCCTTGAAGGTGCGTTCGTTGCACCAACGCGCCTGCAGGCGCTGCAATTCAAGTGGGTGCTTCCGAGTCTGACTGATGCCTTCCGATTTGAACTTGGGAAATTCGAATGACCACGCTGGTTTGGTTTCGACAAGATCTTCGTACCTCTGATCATGACGCGCTGCTTGATGCGTGCGCACGCGGCGCAGTGGTGCCGGTGTTTATTTGGTATCCAACGTCCGAGGGACGATGGCCGATCGGCGGTGCACAGCGCTGGTGGTTGCATCACTCGCTGCGGCGGCTTGCTGATGACTTGAAATCGCGCGGTTCCAGGTTGATCATTCGGGCTGGCGATCCAGCGGTGGAACTGGCGTCCATCGCACGCGAGTGCGCTGCGAAGCGCGTGGTGTGCTCACGTCGTTACGAGCCGGCAGCCATGGCTGACGAGGAGCGCATCACTGAAGTGCTGCAGAAGTCTGGCATTGAACTGTGCCTCATTGGCTCCAATCTATTGTTCGATCCGTTTGCGATCCGCACGCAGACTGGTACTGCCTACAAGGTATTCACGCCGTTCTGGCGAGCGTGCTTAACGCGTCCAGCGCCCGATGCTCCGCGTCCAGCGCCGGCAACGATTCCCGCACCGGCGACATGGCCCGCGGGGCTCGACGTCGACGCGCTGCAGCTCCTGCCGCAGATTGCATGGGACGCTGGATTGCAACAGATGTGGACTCCTGGTGAGGCTGGCGCGCGCACGCGCCTGCAGGCCTTCGTGGCGGGGCCGATCGGTCAGTACTCACTGCAGCGCGATATTCCTGGTGTGCATGGAACATCCATGCTTGCCGCGCACCTGCACTTTGGTGAGGTGAGCCCGCGCGAGGCGTGGCACGCAGTGCAGCGTGCAATCCGCGGTCGCGCGGGAGAATTCACCGCGAACGCGGAGAAGTTCCGCGCGGAATTGGGTTGGCGGGAGTTTGGCGCGCATGTCCTTGCCAATTTCCCGCGCACTGCGGAGGATCCGCTGCGCATTGACTTTAGGAAATTCCCATGGCGCTCCAACGCAGCGGAACTACGCGCGTGGCAGCGCGGTCAGACCGGTTATCCAATTGTGGATGCTGGAATGCGTCAACTTTGGCACACCGGCTGGATGCACAATCGCGTGCGCATGGTGGTCGGCAGCTTCTTAGTGAAGCACTTGCGCATGGATTGGATGCATGGCGCCCGTTGGTTCTGGGATACGTTGGCCGATGCTGATCTTGCCAGCAACACGTTGGGCTGGCAGTGGGCGGGCGGTTGCGGCGCTGACGCCGCGCCGTACTTTCGTATCTTCAATCCCATGACGCAGGGCAAGAAGTTTGACCCGGAAGGTGCGTACGTCAAGCGTTGGGTGCCGGAACTTGCTGGTGTGCCTGCCGAATACATTCATGCGCCGTGGGAAGCCCCGCCGCTTGCGCTCGCGATGTCGGGCGTCACTCTGGGCGAAACCTATCCGCACCCGATCGTTGATCATGCCAAGGCTCGCGCCGCTGCATTGCAAGCGTTGTCTGCAGTGAGCGGGAAGTCTGTTACTGCTTCGGATGACGTGTAACCAGCAACTTGTCGACGCGGCGTCCGTCCAGGTCGATGACCTCAAATTGCCAGCCGATCCACGTGACTTTGTCACCGGTACTCGGCAGTTCGCCAAGGAGCGCAGTCACTAGTCCGGCCGCAGTGGCGACTTCTGGAAGTTCATCCGCGGCATCACTGGTGAGTCCAAGCGTTGCCAACACATCCGGAAGCGGCAGCATTCCATCCATCAGCCATGAGCCATCTTCGCGCTTGACAGCGGTGGCTTGTTCGCCCTCCGTACCGCGGCTCATATCGCCAAGCAACGCTTGAACAACATCGTTTGCAGTGACCAGTCCTTCCAGTCCACCATGCTCATCGACAACGAAGGCAATGCGCGTACGGTTTGATTGAAAGAGTGCAAGCAGCTTCAGCGCGGGCATGGAGTCAGGCACATAGAGCGGCGCCTGCATCACCGCGGAGACTTTAAATCCAGCGCCGGCAAGCAATCCGTAGGAAATCAGATCCTTGATGTGCACCACGCCAAGCAGGCGATCGATGGAACCTTCGCACACCGGGAAGTGGCTGAACGGAGCGGTGCCGATCAGTACTTGCAGATCGTCAGCTGGCATGGCCGCGTCGATCCATGTGATTTGTCCGCGCGGAACCATCAAGCTCTTGGCGGTCATGTCACCCACGCGCAGGGCGCGCTCAAAGATGCGGTGCTCCATGGGGTCAAACACGCCCGTACTGGCAGCTTGCGCAACCATCGCCTTGACGTCTTCTTCACTCACTTCTTCGCGGTGGCTGCGAATCCCGAGCAGTCGTGTCAGTCCATCCGTTGAACTGGTCAGTATGCGCACCGGAATGCCCGCCACGCGAGACATGAACCACAGTGGCGTGGCAGTGGCGGAAGCGATTCGCTCTGGATACGCAATGCCGATCTGCTTGGGAACCAATTCGCCAACGACCAGCAACAGATATGAAAGCACGGTGATCACCGTAATGAATGAAATCACCTCCGCATGCGGAGCGATCGCTGGGTATTCGCGGAGCCAAATCTCCAAATAGTGCGAAAGTTCGCGTTCGCCGTATGCGCCTTCCACGATGGCGGTCATCGTCATGATCAGGTGAACGGTGGAAAGCAATCGCGATGAGTCGCGTGACAAGGCCAGCGCGCGGCGTGCTCCGTGGTTGCCACGATCGGCCATCGCTTGCAGGCGCGAAGGTCGGGCGGTCATGACGGCCAGCTCGCAGGCGGCTACGAAGGCGTGCAATGCAATCAATGCGCCAAGAATGATCAGTGTCACCATCATGCGTGCGCCCTCTGTTCCCCGCGGACGCGACGGCGCCACGCCAACCAGGGCATGATGGCCGGCGCGATGCCGATCAGGGCAGCCGCCCATGTTGCGCCCACCAGTTGTGCTTGGGTGCCACCCGCCAGCATTCCGGCAACGGGGCCAATCACATAACCAACGCCGATCAGCGCCTCGAATCGGCCACCGGCGTCAACGTCCGCGCCACCCACCGCCATGGCGTAATACAGGCCTGCGTAGTAGAGAATGCCGTGACCTGCGCCAAACATGGTGAGCCCAATCATCAGCATGGAAACATCGGTTGCCAGCACAATGCAGGCAAATCCGCCCGCCAGCAACGAAACACCCACTGCAAGCGTGCTCCAACGGCCGTGCCAGAAGGTCAGTTGCGCCAAGATGACCACCGTGAACATGCGCGCAAACATCCACACCGATGCGATCGGGGTCTTCAATTCATCGGCAATCGCCAGGTCACGCAGGATGAATGGCATCACTGG
>JBILYM010000167.1:0-5170 GCA_044377725.1 Phycisphaerales bacterium | reverse complement strand
GCGCTGTCGTGCAACCGCTGGGTCCATCTTTGGTTCACCGAGAGAACGCTTCGCCGTATTCATGCTGCGTTCATCGGCGCGTTCAGCGCGCGTCCTTCGAAATCGACCGCAGTAACGCGATGCCGCGAATGGAATACGGCACAGCGCTCCACACGGTGATCGCGGTCATAGCCCACACCGAAAGCATCTGCGCCATGCGATAGTTTGGGCTTGCCAAACAGCCAGGATTGACAGCAATGAAGAGCGCAGTCGGAATGGCAGCGCTCTGCGCAAACATCTTGACCTTGCCGGACCAGTCCGCTGCAAATGCAATGCCGCGCGCTTCAAGGACGCCGCGCAAACTGGTCACCAGCAATTCGCGCGCAAGCACTGCAACCACCATCCAACTTGCGACGCCCGTTGCGCAATTGATGGCGCCCGGTTCCGGTTCAATGCCGAACGCCCGGCTCCATTCTGGCTCCGCAAACTTTGGGCTTGCCAAATACACAAACGCGCCGAGCACCAGCACCTTGTCAACAAACGGATCCATCACGCGGCCAAAGTCCGTGACCACGCCCCATTTGCGGGCGAGGTACCCGTCAAGAATGTCACTGAGTGCTGCGGCGATAAAGAGAATGAACGCCGCGTTTCCCCACCACTGCCGGCCCTCGGCTGATGTTGGCGATAGGGCCAAGGCAATGATGGCAAAGAATCCTGCCGCCATCACCAGGCGAACCACGGTGATCAGATTGGGCAGGATGCGGCGCACCTCATCAGACATGACGCGAGGGTAGCGGAGGAGGGTTGACGGGGTTGCCGAGTCCGCACGAATCACTCCTCCGCAAGTAACGCAACTGCCCGCCGCAGCCGCCAACCCCTCCATTCCGTCCCAGCAACTGCCCCAGTTCCCCCGTTTCCCCGCTTATCCCGGTTGCGAACCGCCGCGTCCCCTTCTATTATCCGCCCTCCCCGCCCGGATTCCCGTGCGGGCTGCCCGGAGATTGAGGCCACCATCCATGAACGCGAACCTCTTCTACGCCGCCGCCGCCCTGGGTGCCGTCGTCCTGTATCTGATGATGGAGCCGCGCCCCGCGGCATTCCGAGCCGCCCTGACCGTCTGCGGACTTGCCGCGGTCGCGCTAATCATCAGCGCCGTCGCACGCAACGCGCCGGTGCCCGAATCTGCTGGAACTGATCCATCATTCTGGGTGCATGTCATGGTGGCGTTGGTTGCCGTTGCCGGCGCAGCGCGCATGGTGACGCATCCGCGCCCGGTCTACGCAGCGCTGTATTTCGTACTAGTGATCTTGGCAGTGTCCGTGAATTTCTTGCTATTACAGGCTGAATTCATGGCATTTGCACTCCTCATTGTCTACGCAGGCGCCATTCTTATCACCTACCTCTTTGTACTCATGCTGGCGCAACAGTCCGGCGATCAGTCCATGCGTGGCGAAGAATCGGCGTGGTACGACCGCACCCCGCGCGAACCAATCGCCGCACTGATCTTGGCGTTCATCATGCTCTCTGCAACGGGCGACGCGCTATTCCGACGCGACAACTCGGTGCCCTGGCTTGCCTCGCCCGCCGTGGTAGCGCGCGCCAATATCCGTGCCTGGGAGCGCATGGAAGACATGCCAGAACTCCTCCTGCGCGAGTCTGCTGCGATCGCTGAGACGGCCGGCATCACTGACATTGCCAAGCTGGAGCGCGGCGCTGACGGACGCCTCATTTCCGTGGATCCTTCCGGAACCACCGCCAGCCTCACACTTCTCAGCACGAACGGCGATCGCCACCCCATCACGCTTGATGGCACCGCCGCGCCAGCCAACTCCACTGCACTCGGCCACGCGTTGGTGGCGCAGTTTCCAGTCAGCCTGGAACTTGCAGGCGTGATTCTCCTCATGGCACTGTTCGGCGCCGTTGTCTTGGCGCGCCGACAGATGGCCATGGCAGAAGACGAACGCCGCGCAGCCGCCGGACTTCCCCGCATTGATGACGGCGGCTCCCTCAGCCGCGGAGGTGCAGCATGATCACTCTCGCTTCAATGGGATCCGCAGGACCCATGACCCCCGCCATGCCTGCCAACATCCAAGTGACGTTGGCACTGGCCATCATCCTCTTTGCGATCGGCCTGGTTGGATTCTTGACGCGTCGCAACATGATCCTGATGTTCTTGTCCACCGAACTGATGTTCCAAGCCGCCGCGCTTGCGTTCGTTGCATTCGGTCGCATGTGGATGGATCTCTCTGGACAGTTGATGGTGATCTTCATCCTCACCGTCGCCGCCGCCGAGGCTGCACTTGCGCTCGGCTTGGTGGTGCTCCTGTATCGCCGCAAAGAAACCCTCAGCAGCGAAGCATGGGCAGAACTCAAGGAATGAGCACCGTCGCGATCATTGCGCTCGCATCCGCTTTCGTCAGTCACGCCACGGCACACACACCAACGGCTTCCATGGAACCAGCACTTCTCACCACTCTCGCGCTCGCCCTCGGCGACGGCGCAATCGCAGCAGCCGATGGCCATGCCGTCGACGCCGCGCACGCCGTCCACTCAACGAGCGGTTACGCCGATGTCGGCCCGCTCCACTTCGTCAAGGCCGTCGCCAACACTGACTTCGCGTGGCTCAAGTGGATGCTCCTTGCACCACTCGTTTCCGTGATTCTGTGCGGCGCCATGGCCATGTTCAATGTGAAGGGTCGCCTGCCAGCGCTGTTCACCGTCGCTACGTTTGGACTATCAACCGCGATGGCCATCGCGCTGTACTTCCAGTTTGGCCCAACACTCTTTGCAACGCACGCGCCGCTGACGGTGCCGTTCATGGACTGGCTCTCGCTGACTTGGGGCCCCGGTCCGTTCCAGTCGTTCACTGCCAATCTCGGCTTCTACATCGACGGCATCAGCATGCTGTGGATGCTGTTCGTCACCGTGCTTGCCACGCTCATTGCGCTGTACGCCAGTGAATACATGGAGTCCGACCTCAAGGCCGGATACGCGCGCTTCTTCTTTGCAGTCAGCCTGTTTGTGACAAGCATGCTCATCCTGGTGATGAGCGACAACTTGGTCGGTCTGTACCTCGGTTGGGAAGGCGTCGGCCTGTGCTCGTACATGCTGATCGGTTACTACGCCACGCAGCCCGGCGCCACTGCCGCTGCCAAGAAGGCGTTCATCATGAACCGGATCGGTGACCTTGGTCTGGCATTGGCCATCTTCCTGATCTGGACCAACTACGGAACTGTGCAGTACGACAGCCTGTTCCAGGCGATTGCTGGCTCCACTTCCGAAGCCGTGCAAGGCGGTTGGTCAAAGGCCGCGATCCCATTCCTCTTGCTCCTCGCCGTGTGCGGTAAGAGCGCGCAGGGACCACTCTTCACTTGGCTCCCGGACGCCATGTGGGGTCCCACCCCGGTATCCGCACTCATTCACGCAGCCACCATGGTGACCGCGGGCATCTACCTGCTCGCGCGCATGGCGCCGTTCTACACCGTGCAAGCCATCGGACCAGAGTGGGCAGAGACGGCCCTGCTGACGGTCGGTTGGATCGGCTGCTTCACCGCGTTCATCGGTGCAACCATTGCGTGCGGGCAATTTGATTACAAGCGCGTGTTTGCCTACTCAACCATTAGTTCGCTCGGATACATGGTGATGGGGCTTGGCGTTGGCACTGCCTTCGGTGGCGTGTACTACGTCTTCACGCACGCGTGGTTCAAGGCGCTCTTGTTCTTGACCGCCGGCGCAGTGATGCACGGCATGGCTGGTCAAGTTGACTTCCGGAAGCTGGGCGGCCTCCTCAGAGTCCCCGGCTTCCGACTCACCATGATCTGCATGTTGCTCGGCTGCCTCTGGCTTGCCACCGCGCCGTTCAGCGCAGCGGCTGAATCAAAGGACATCATCCTGCTGACGGCGCTCACCAGCCACGTGCAACAGGTGCAGTGGATGGGTTGGATTGGCGTGCTCACCGCAGGAATCACCGCGTATTACGCCTTCCGCGTGTGGTTCAGATTGGCACTTGGTCCAGTGAAGATTGAACCGGGCGCAGATCAGCACGCTGATCATGGTCACGACGATCATGCTGGTCATGCACATGGATCCCACGCACACGACAACACCTCAAAGACTATTGCCGACGGACATGCAGGACACAGTGCCGCACACGGCGGCGGCTTCCACCCGCACGCTCCAGGCTTCCGCATCTCATTGGTCCTCACGCTGCTCGCCATCGGCTCGGTCTTGGCAGGACTTCCCAGTTACCTAGCACACTCCCAAGGCTTCAACTGGATTCAACGCTTCGTGCAGAACTCCAGCGCTTGGATGCGCGCCGGCAACAGTGAGGAACACGGACAGATCCTCGGCCGCGATGCACACAGCACGCTCTTCATCATCGCTACCACCGTGGTGGTTGCAGGCTTCCTGCTTGCATGGATCTTGCACGCCAAGAACCGCGCGCTCGGCGACCGGCTCCGTGCGTCCATGCTCAATACCACCGGCCTCAAGTGGATTCCGCTGGGCAGCGAACACGGCTGGTACGTGGATCAGTTCTACAACGCCATCATCGGCGTCCCCGCGTGGCTGGGCGCACAGCTCTTGGCCTTCACTGATCGATTCGTCATCGACGGCGTGATCGTTGCCGCCATCGGTCGATTCCCAGGCTTCGTTGCTCGGGTGTTCCAGCCGCTCTACACCGGTACGGTGCAGAGTTACGCGCTCACCATGGCGGGCGGAATCGGGCTGATCGTTGCATGGGTCGTTTGGGTCTGGCTCTCGGGAGGTGCCTCGTGACACTCGCCGTCCTTCTGATCGTCCTGCCGCTCATTGGCGCCGTCCTCTGCCTCGGCGTGAGCGAACGCGCCGCAAAGACAGTTGGTCTCATCGCCAGCCTGGTGGTCTTGGCAGCAGCAACGCTGCTTGCATTCGAGTTCCCAGCATGGACCACTGGCGCCTTCTGGCCAAACGAAGAGGGTTGGAAACTCTTCACGGCCTTTGGCGTTGAATTCCGTCTCGGCACTGACGCCGTTGGAATGTTGCTGATCCTCCTCACCGCGGTGTTGATCCCGTGCAGCATGCTGGTGAGTTTCTCCGCCATCACCCAGCGGCAGCGCGGCTTCTACGCGCAGTTCCTGTTCATGGAATCGGCCGTCATGCTCGCCTTCCTGGCGCGCGACGTGATCCTCTTCTATATCGGTTACGAATTCAC
>JBILYM010000165.1:0-5204 GCA_044377725.1 Phycisphaerales bacterium | reverse complement strand
CCCGGCGCGGCGATTACCGTTGAGGTCGAGGAGCGTCAATCCCGACGCACGCACCGCATGCACATGGTGGCCAGCAAGTTGGTGGCCATTGAGGGCATGACCCCCGAGGACTATCGCAAGCGCAAGAATTTCAGCGAACTCACTGCGCTCGATCCGCAGCCGCGCATCTCACTTGAGCATCGTGGCTGTCCACCAGCATGCCGGCTCATCGACATGTTCTGCCCGATCGGATTCGGAACCCGCGGCTTGATCGTTGCTCCACCCAAGGCTGGCAAGACCATTCTCTTGCAGAACATCGCCTTTGGAATCAAACATAATCACCCGGAAATTGAGCTCATTGCCTTACTGATTGATGAGCGACCCGAAGAAGTCACCGACTTCCGTCGCAACGTGCCCGCGCATGTGCTTGCGTCCAGCAATGACGAAGACCTTGACCGCCACTTGGCGCTCGGGCAATTTGCCATCGAGCGCGCCAAGCGCATGGTGGAGGCCGGCCGCGACGTCGTGGTGCTGTTGGACAGCCTCACCCGTCTGGGTCGCGCGTTCAACAATTCGCGCCGCTACGGTAGTTCCGGTCGCACCATGTCGGGCGGCGTAGATAGCCGCGCGCTTGAAGTGCCCAAGCAACTCTTCGGTGCCGCTCGCAAGTGTGAAGAAGGCGGAAGCCTGACCATCATCGCCACCTGCCTCGTGGACACCGGAAGCCGCGCGGATCAAGTGATCTTTGAGGAATTCAAGGGCACTGGCAACATGGAACTGATCCTGGATCGAACCATCGCTGAGCGGCGGATCTTCCCGGCCATCAACCTCGCGCAGAGCGGTACGCGCAAGGAACATCTACTGATGCCCGAACGCGAACTGAAGACCATTACTGCCCTGCGACGCCGGCTCCTCAACGCCCCGCCGCACGTGCAGATGGAGCAATTGCTGGGGGCGCTCAATCGATTCCCTGCCAATGAAGACATGCTGAAGGGGTAAGCAAGCGGGCATCGCGCCGCAGATCGACACGCCGCTGGGCGCCGTTCGCAGGGCGTAAAGCCTGACTGTCAGCACACGCCATCCGAGCACGCATCATGTACCCTTTGCCGCAGCATGGCTGAAGCACCCGGATACTCAAACAGCGTGCGCGCAGGCGCATTTCTCATCACCTCCGCTTTAGTGGGATTGGTGGTCATACTTATCCTTTCCAAGTCCGCGCTCTTCACGCGCAAGTCGGACTACAAGGTGCGCTTCACCATGGACGAAGGGGTCGCTGGGCTTGATGCTGGTGCCGAAGTCCGCATCAGTGGTCTGAAGGTCGGCCGCGTGGTCCGCATTGAGCAGCGATTTGAGACCGAAGAGATTCTGGTCGACATTCAGATCAACGCGGACATCACACTCTTCAAAGATGCGCAAGTCGTCCGCTCACAGCCCCTGCTTGGCAATTACTCGTGGTTGAATTTCTCCAACCTTGGCTCCAAGGCGAAGGGCAAGCTTGAGCCGGGCGAAATGATTGATGCCAAGACCAGTGGCGGTCTGCTGGCCACCATCGTCGGTCCACAAAATGCTGGACGCACCACGGAAATGTTCACCAACATGGTGGCGTTCACTGCCAGCCTTGATGACTTTGCGCGCGTGCAATATCCAAAGTCGGTCGTCCCCATGCTCGACGATGCCGCGACCGCGGTTGCCGAGTTGCGCAAGGACTACGAAGGATGGCGCGGCGATATCACTTCAAGCCTGAAGGACGCATCGCTATCGATGAAGAAACTGGATACGTCGATGGACGATGCCGTGGTCACCGTGAAGGAAGCACGCGCTGCCATGGAGCACTTCCGCGAAGTCAATATCAAGCAGATCGACGCACTCTTGACGGATGCACAGGCTGGTACTGAGCGATTTGCGAACGCGATGGAGAACTTGGATATTGAACTCACTGCACGCATCCCAGACCTACGTGCGATGATGTGGGACCTTCGCCAATCCGCCACGCAAGTCAAACTTGCCACCATGGAAGTGCGCCGCAGCCCGTGGAAGTTGCTCTATCGACCCAGTGGCGACGAACTTGCCCGCGAGAACCTGTATGAATCCGCGCGCGCCTTTGCGATCGCCAGCTCAGACCTCCGTGTCACTGGCGAAACACTGCGCGCCACGCTTGATGACACACCGGAGCGATTCAGTTCTGATCCAAAGTTCCGCGAGACCCTGCGCACGCAGGTCCTGCAGTCTGTTGAGCGCTACGAGATTGCGCAGAAGCGACTCTTTGATGTCCTGCAAGCGGACTTCAAGGGCCAGCCGATGCCAACCGACGACGCCACCATTCAGCCTCCGATGGTGCTCCCCACCAAGGATGTTGCTACGCAGAACGCCACTCCCAAGGCAGCGCCTGCGGCAACTCCAGTGCCGGTCCCAGCCAACTCGCAGTAATTCACGCGCTCACCTCGACCCTCACTCAGCAGCGGGTCGGCTGACACCATCACAGTGCAAGCGGAACGAAACAACATCCGAGCCGGCATCCTGACGCTGACCTGCGTCGGGCTCTTCACAGCCGCAATTTATGGCTGGCTGGCGTGGTCCCATTCAACACAGGTGCGTTATGTGGTTCGATTTAGCGCCGATCAAGGTGTCTACGGGCTCACCGAGGGCACTCCGGTCTGGATCGGCGGAATGGAGAAGGGGAGCATTGAGTCGATTACGCCCCGTTTCACCAATGAAACGCTCATTGGCTATGAAATCGTGCTCTTGGTTGAAGCCGGCATTCCGATTACCGCCAACGTGCGCTGCGAAGCATCCGAAGCAGGTATCAATGGCGAAGCAATACTGGAACTTCGCGGCCTCGGTAGCCAGCAGAAGACCCGGAGTGGTCAGTCCGGTGCCAATTCACAACCATTGCTCGCCGCCGGTTCGGAAATTACTGGGACGGCACCACCGCGGTACCGGGGGTTCTTCGGTGCCCCGATGTCTCAATCCGTCCGTGAATTGCTCGCCGTATGGAGCCCGGAGCACCCCACCGGCGACTCCCTCAGTAATCGCCTGCAGGCGATCACTGAGGACGTGCCCATGCGCGTGAAGAAATCCAAAACCGAAATCGCTGCGCTCTCGGATCGAGCCACCCCCGATTTCAAGCGCTGGAAGGCTGACTACACCGCCGCGCGCGATCAAGCAACCGCCGCGTTCGCGAAACTCGGTTCCACGCAATCCAACGCTACGGTCCAGCCTCCCCAGGGTGAATCCCAAGAGCAAGTCCTGTCGCTCGTTCGCACTGCCCGAGCCGAAGCCGAAACCCTTCCACGAATCGATAGCCATCGGCTGACGAACTTTGCAGAAACGCTCGACCGCGCCGTGAAATCCATCAAAGAGCTTGGTGAGCAGACGGGTTCACTGCGTGGCGGTATGGCCTCGGCGGATCATTCATTCGGTCGAGGTGCCGCCGATTTCTCAATCGCGTCCCAAGAACTTGATGCGGCAGGTAAAGAAGTCGTGTGGCAACCGTGGCTCCTCCTTGGCGGCGGTGCTGAAGACGTCGGATCAGAACGGATCGACATCGCGAATCGCGAGATCGTCCGCCAGTACACCGCCGCCGCAGTGGAACACCAGTTCGCCATGAAGGGCATTGAAGACGCGCTCCGCCGCGATGGCGAACTACTCAATACGGTTCCTGGTCTCGCCGAGCTCCTCCGCACGCGGCTCGACTCCGCCACTGCCCTCTTTGAAGCAGAGACGAAGCGGATGGAGAATCTGATCATCGGTCCGCCAAGCAACACGAAGCCCAGCAAGTAACGCGGGACGCCCCGTTGAAGGGACGTCCCGCGAGAAAAGGGCAGTATTCGGAAGTAACTCAGTTACCTTCAGCTTTGGCCAACGGCTCCTGCGCCGCACGCGATGTGAGACCAGCACCACGGATCGATGGAAGCATCGCCGGTACCGCATCCTCTGCAGGCTCGGCCTTGGTCTCCTTGCAACGCTCAATATCCGCGCCCAACGAAGCCAGCACGCGCTCCATCCCCGAGTATCCACGATCGAGGTGGTAGACGCGGCTGATCGTGGTCTCACCCTCAGCGGCGAGTGCCGCCAAGACCAAGCACGCGCTCGCACGCAAGTCACTGGCCATCACTGGCGCGCCGTGCAGGTGACGCACGCCAGAGATCACCGCAGTCGATCCCTGGCGATACACCTGTGCGCCCATACGTGAGAGTTCAGCAACATGCAAGAATCGCTCGGTGTAGATCTTCTCAGTGATGATCGAGTTGCCGTCAGCGATGGAAAGCAAGGCCATGAACTGCGCCTGCAAATCAGTCGGGAATCCAGGGTGCGGCTGCGTCGTAATGATGGTCGGCCGCAACACACGGTTGGATGAAATGCGCACACTGCAACGAGCATCCTCATCATTCGGATTGACCTTCGTCACGTGAACGCCCACCTCCTCAAGGTGGTTCACTGCAGCAAGCAAACTGTCATACGGGAAGTCATCAATCGTGACATCGCCGTTGGTCATGGCTGCAGCAATGGCGTAGGTACCAGCCACAATCCGGTCGGGCATCACGCGATGTTCGCAGCCACCAAGCGCCTCAACACCATCAATGATGATGCGGGGCGAACCAGCGCCGCGAATCTTGGCACCCATGCGGTTGAGCATGTTGGCTAAATCCACAATCTCCGGCTCGCATGCAGCACTTTCAATGACCGTGCGACCTTCGGCAAGCGTCGCCGCACTCATCACGTTGGCAGTACCCAACACGGTTGGCCCGTTCGGTCCACCAAGGAAGATGGTGGCGCCCTTGAGGCGGTCACAGGTAGCAATGATGTTGCCGCCGTCCATCTCAATCTTGGCGCCGAGCTTGGCAAGACCCTTCAGATGCAAATCGATTGGTCGCGTTCCGAACGCACATCCGCCCGGCATGCTGATCACCGCACGCCCGCGTCGTGCCAGCATCGGCCCAAGGACGCAGATGGAAGCGCGCATGGTCTTCACGATCTCGTAGGGAGTCTCAACGCAGGACTCATCGCTGGTGTGCAGCGTGATGGTGTCATCATCACCGAAGTGAATGGCGACACCCAATCGCTCCAGGAGCGACCCCAGGTTTTTGATGTCAGCCAGCGGGCCGACGTTGGTCAATTTGACCCGTCCCGTGGTGAGGAGCGATGCAGCCATCAGCGGCAGAGCCGCGTTTTTGGCGCCTTCGACGGAGATGCGACCGTTTAATCTGCGGCCGCCTTGAATGCGG
>JBILYM010000164.1:0-5235 GCA_044377725.1 Phycisphaerales bacterium | reverse complement strand
CTCTTCGGAGGAAGGCCGGGCTCAACATCGCCGACCGAATCAATACCGCGCATGCCGCCCGAGTAAATAAGTCGAGCGGACGCATGGGCTATCGGCAAGCACCGCAGGGTACCTTCACCTCCATCTTGGACGATTATTGAAGTACCCCCCGAACAAACTTCTAACCTGAAATCGTCTGCTCCAGAACGGCCATCCGAACCGCCACCCCGTGGGTCACCTGGCGAAGGATTTGGCTGCGGCGGCGGTCGTCAGCCACATCGTCATCGACCTCCACACCACGATTCACTGGTCCGGGGTGCATCACAATGCAGTGCGATGGCAATCGACTGGCACGATCGCGGGTGAGCCCGTACTGCAGCCGATAATCAGAGGCGATCGCTCCGCCAGCGGCACGTTCCACCTGTACTCGCAACATGACGATCGCGTCAAGATCGTGTAAATTCGAATCGAAATCGCGCGATATTACCACGCGTTCATGATATTTAGCCACAGTTGCAAACCCCCGTGGCAGCAGCGTTGGCGGCCCAATCAGGCGTACGTTGGCCCCAAGGGTCGTGAGTGCGTGGAGCGCGCTCCGGGCGACACGACTATTGGCAATATCGCCCACGATCGCAACATTTGCCCCCTGAATCGCGCCTAATGCCTTCCGAATCGTCAAACAATCCAGGAGGCCTTGGGTGGGATGCTCATGGCGGCCATCCCCGGCATTGATGACGGTGCACTGAACGTGCCGCGCCAGTTGGTTGGGACCGCCCGAAAGATTGGTACGAACGATGATGGCGTCGACCCCGAGCGCCTCCACATTCAGGGCGGTATCTAAGAATGTCTCGCCCTTACTGGTGCTGGAGCCCGAACCCTGAAGCGCGATCGCCCGCGCTCCGAGCCTCGCGGCGGCCGCCTCAAAGCTCAAGCGCGTCCGGGTGGAATCTTCAAAGAACAGGTTGGCCACCAAGCGCCCGGCAAGCACCGGCGTGGCAGAAACCTCACCGCGCGCTGCTGGAATGAAAGCCTCAGCGCGATCAAGAAGCGCAGTGAGTTCAGCGGCCTCTAGGCCTTCAAGTTGCAGAAGATGCCGCGGCATACCGGGAGTGTACGGGCTGGAACCCACCAACTCAGCCGCCGTTGTAGGCCGGATTGGACCACCACGGCCCGCTTACAAACGGATAACTCGGGTTGTCGACAAACGGATCGTCGCTATCCCCTTGGGTGGTCGCGAACATATTCCCTCCCGGTCCAGGGCCCTGTTCGGCGCGCTGCATTTGCGTGGGTGACATGGAGTCACCCCACAAGTCACCATCATTCTCCGAATCGCACGCACACAGGACTGCCAACAGCGCTGCCGGGGCAGCGGCGAGTGCGTAGGAACGTAGTGCCATATGAAACGGAGTACGAGCGGTGCGTGCAGACATAATCGAAGTCTATGCGCTTACTGCGCAGGCGCAATGTGCCACACCGCGCCCTTCGCGCGTGGGTCCTGACTGCCTTCAAAGGTCACCAGGTAAAGCGATCCATCGTTGGCCTCACCAAAGCTGGTGGGTAGTTGATTCCGAGTGGTGAGCAGTACTTCCGGACCCGCAAGCAACGCGCCCTTGTCCGCTCGTAGCCCCCAGATCCGGCAGGACACTAAGTCTGCATACAGGTAGATGCCATCCATCGCTGGGTACTTGGCGCAACGGGAGACATATCCACCAGTGATGCTGACGCCGTCACTGTGCGAGTACTCCACGATCGGACTGAGGTAATCGCTGCCAAACTTGCCTGGCTGGCCGCCCGCAAAATCATGAACGCCCTCGCGGGCATTCCATCCGTAGTTTCCGCCCTTCACTACCACATCCACTTCCTCGTACTGATTCTGCCCAACATCGCCGGCCCACAACTCACCCGTGGTGCGATCGAAGGACATGCGCCACACGTTGCGCAACCCGTACGCCCAGATTTCAGGCCGTGCACCAGGCACGGAAATGAATGGATTGTCCTTGGGAATTCCATACGGGCGGTCGCCCTCTGGATGATCAACATCAATGCGCAAGACCTTCGCAAGCAGTGACCCAAGGTCTTGCCCAGAGAACAGCGGGTCATTGGCGGCACCGCCGTCGCCACAACTGAGATAGAGCATTCCATCCCGACCAAAGAGGACCGTTCCACCATTGTGATTGGAATACGGATCATCCACCGTGAGGAGAATGCTCTCGCTGTCCGGCTTGGCAACTTGGGTTTCCTTATCAACGGACCAACGCGAGAGAATGTCCACACGCTTGTTGTCTTCGTTCATCGCCGTGTAGTAGGTGAAGAAGAAGTGATTCTTTGCAAAGTCTGGGTGGAACACCACTGACAAGAGACCTTCTTCATTGCCACGGCTATTGACCTGCTTGCGCATATCAAGAAATACTGGCGCTTCCTTCGCTTCACGATCAGTCGGGTCGATCACCAGGATGCGCCCCGCTTGCTCCACCACATACATGCGTTTATCACTCGCTGGCTCAAAGACCACTTGGATCGGACGGCGCAAAACCACTTCCGGCGCAACGCGCTGCAGTTTGAGTTTTGGCATCGGTGCGGGCTTGGTAACCTTGGTTGCTTCAGTTGGCAACTTCACTGCGTCCGCAGTCGGTGCAGGCGCCGCGAGTGACGGCGGCGCAACCGGCAACGCGGCAACGGCAAGTGATGCCGTCGCGGCGATGAGCGAGGCGATGGCGATGGTTCGGCTGTTGATAACGGAGTTCCGAGATTCAGTTCGCATTGGACCGAATTCTAGTCCGCTCCGATGCGTGCGACCTGCTCACACTCGTTCAGGATTGCGCAATATTCCGTGGTACCGTGCCCTGATGATCATTGGTGGCACGACGCTCCTTGCTGCACTCCTGGCCACCGCCACCGTTGCACCGCCCACCATGGAAGCGGACTTTGTTTCGCTCTTTAATGGAACCGACCTGCAGGGATGGATTGGCGATACCACGGGTTATTCCGTGGAATCTGCCGCGATCACCTGCGGTCCAAAGGGGACTGATCTCTTCACAGTCGGCGACTATGCAAACTTTGTATTGCGCCTGCAATTCAAACTTTCGGCTGGGGCAAATAACGGCATTGGCGTGCGCGCTCCCGGTGCAGGCGATGCGGCATATGAAGCGATGGAGTTTCAAGTTATTGACGGCGCAAACGACAAGTACAAGGGCTGGCTGAAGGATTGGCAGCACCACGGCAGCGTGTACGGCATTGCGCCATCCAAGAATGCGGCCGCAGCCATGCGGCCCGTCGGCGAGTGGAACGATGAAGAGATTATTCTTGATGGCCGGCACGCCAAGGTCACCCTCAACAACACGGTGATTCTTGACATTGACCTTGATGCCGCAATGAAGGACGGAACGCTCAGCGGCAAGGAACACCCGGGAGCGCGCCGCAGCACTGGAAAGATCGGCTTCCTGGGGCACGGCGACTATGTGCAGTACCGAAATATTCGAATTCGAACACTGCCCGCGGTATCCGCGCCGGCCGCACCGGTGGCGCCGGCTGCACCAGTTACGCCTGCATCGCCGATGACACCTGTGACACCAGCGACACCCAACAAATCATCCTGAGCTCCAAGAACTCCATGCCATTCCAGAAACCAATTCCCGCACCCACCGCGCCTGCCAGTGGCAGTGGGCGTTCCATCCTGTTGACGTTGGCGGCCATTATTGTCATCGCCGCCGGCGTGCGCGAGGCCGCGGGAATCATTACGCCGATTTTGGCAGCGGCCTTCATCTCCATGATCGCCATCCTGCCACTCACGCTGCTGCAAGGAAAGCTAGGAGTGCCGCGCTGGTTAGCACTGCTCATTGTGCTGTTACTCACCATGGGCGGTGCGCTTGGTCTTGGCTATTACCTCAGTCAGTCAGCGGCGTCCATCAAGCCATTGCTGCCAGAGTATGAACGCCGCATTGATGAATTGCTGCTTACTGGCTTGGAATCGCTGCAGCAACGTGGCGTTGATATTGATCCAGACCGCCTGCTGCGCGAGGCACACGCATGGAAAATCACTGACTTTGCTGATGTGATCTTGATATCCATGGCAAAGGTGCTGCAGAATTTCCTGTTCGTACTGTTGGTCAGCGCGTTCATTATTGCTGAAGCATCAAGCTTTCCAACAAAGATGCGCGTGGCGTTTCCACACGCGATGCAGAGCAGTGGACTTGGCAATGTTGCAGACAAGATTCGATCGTTCTTGGTGGTCATTACCCAATTGAACGTGGTGCTTGCCGTCATCAACTGGATCGCCTGCATATCCCTTGGTATCCCCTTTGCGTTCCTGCTTTCGTTCTTGGTGTTCTTCTTGAATTACATCCCCACCATTGGCGCCATTGTTGCCAGCCTGTTGGTCGTTGTCATTGCACTGGTGACACACGGCTGGGGCGTAGCGATTGCCATGGCGGTGGTGCAGGGCCTCTCCGGCGTTCTCATCGGCAGCGTCCTGCAGCCGAAGATGCTTGGTTCGCGGCTGGGACTTTCGCCACTCATGGTGCTGCTCTCGTTGGTGGTGTGGGGTTACCTACTGGGAATCGCCGGAATGTTCTTTGCGGTTCCGCTCACCATCATCGTGAAGATTGTGCTTGACTCCACCGATGATTTGCGCTCAATCTCCGTGCTTCTGGGCGATGCCGCCAGTGCCCGGGAGATAGAGAAGCGGTGAAGCAATGACGGTCACCGGCGCTCTCAGCGCTTGGGAATCGCTCACGTTGCCGACTGCAGTGCCCCTGCTTGAGTCATTGCGCGGTATTGATTCCACCCCTCCCGCTGCAGTGATCGAACGCTTGCGGCGAACGTGGCCAGCGGAGACGGTCAACGCTGCCATGGAACTTTCCATCGCTCGCCTGCGCGCTCGGCCGAAGTTTGCAGAGCGCGCCGCAACACTGTGGTGCGACCGCAGCGGAGTAGAAATGTCCAGCTCACCAGCGACTGCGCGCTGGAAGGCGGCACGGTTCCAACGTGCTGGAGCCACGCGCATCGACGACCTGTGCACCGGTATCGGCGGTGACCTCATAGAACTGGCGCGCGTTGCAGAGACCAGTGGCGTTGATCTTGATCCACTGCGCGCATGGATGGCTGCGCGCAATGCCGGCGTCACGGTGCGCACTGCCGATGTACTTGCCGATCCAGGCACTGCGCCGTTTGCGCATGCGGATCCGGCGCGCCGTTCGTTTGGAGGCAATCGAATCTTCCGCGCTGCAGATCTGCTGCCGGCACTGGAAACCGTTCGTG
>JBILYM010000163.1:0-5260 GCA_044377725.1 Phycisphaerales bacterium | reverse complement strand
CCGATTGGCAATATTGAACTCGCCCGCGACCTCTTTGCCGCTGAGATTGATCCGGTGGAAATTGAGGACGAGGAAGAAGCTGAGGGCGAGGCCGAGGTGGCGCCGTGACCGCACCAGCGGGCGTGATCGTCACCATGGACGGCCCGGCCGGCACGGGAAAGAGTTCGGTTGCCTGGAAACTTGCGCAACGCCTTGGTCTTGAGGTGCTTGATACTGGCGCCATGTACCGTGCCGCAGCGGTTGTTGCCCTTGATGAAGGCGTGCAAGCTGATGACGGCGTAGCGCTCGCTGCGCGTATCGCAGAAGAAGGACTGGCTTTCGATTGGTCGTTCCGCCCGCCGCGGCTCTTGCTCGGCGGTCGTGATCTCACCGAGCGTATTCGCGATGCTGATGTCAATGTTGCAGTGAGCGTGGTAGCTCGTCAGCCCGCGTTGCGAGCGGCCATGGTGGAGGCGCAACGTGTCATCGGTCGTGCGCATCCACGCTTAGTGACCGAAGGCCGTGATCAAGGGTCAGTGGTGTTTCCGGATGCGGTGGTTCGCTTCTATTTGGATGCGCATCCCGAAGTTCGCGCGCGCCGTCGTGTTGACCAAATGCGTGCGCAGGGTCGGCCCGCGGATTACGAAGCAGTATTGCGCGCCATTCAACAGCGCGATCACCTTGATGAAACCCGTATTGATGGCCCGTTGGTATGCGCACCCGGCGCACAACGGATCGACACCAGCGGTCTCACGCTTGACCAAGTAGTCCTTGAACTGGAGAGCCGCACGCGCATCGCCGTTCCAGCGGACCTTCTTACACCGTCACGAGCGGTGCAGCCGGCATGATCACGCTCTTTCAGGCGCAGCGCCGCGCTCCCGGCCGCGGTGCGGTGAGTGTTGCGTGGTTCACCGCCAGCGCCTTCATCGTGTTCTACACCTTGCGCCTGATTTGGGGATTTCGCTGTACCGGGCAGGATCGGTTGCCGCGCCAGGGCGGCATTCTGGTGGTAAGCAATCATCAGAGTTTGCTTGATCCGCCAGCGTGCGGCAGTGCCACGCGTGAGCGTCCGTACACCATCATTGCACGCGAGAGTTTGTTTCGGTTTCGCCCCTTTGCCATGCTGATTCGTAGTTACGGCGCGGTGCCCATTGAGCGTGGCTCAGGTGATCTTGGCGCATTACGCACGGCGATCAAGCAATTGGGTATGGGCCGTGCGGTGTTCATGTTCCCGGAAGGAACCCGCAACGATGATGGTCGTACCAAGGCATTCAAGCCTGGTATTGCGCTCCTCGCGCGTCGCGCCAAGGCAACCATCGTTCCAATGGCGATTGAGGGCGCGCATGACATTTGGCCGAAGTCGCGTCGGTGGCCATTCTTGCACGGCAAACTGCACGCAGAGATTGGCGAACCTATTTCGCCAGAGACCGTGGAACTGTGGTCGGCTGAAGGACCGGATGTGTTCCTAGAGAATCTCCGTTCGCGTATTGAAGAATTGCGCATGCGCTGCCGCGCGAAACTACGTGAGCGCACGCGCGGCGCATTCCCGCCACCTGGTCCTGCAGATCGCCCGTATTGGGAAGACGACGCGTGACCAGTGATGCACCGCTAGAGCCACGCGCACCGCTGGAGCCACGCGCACCGCTAGAGCCACGCGCGCCGCTGGAGCCACGCGTCGCGGCTACCTGGGTGGCACGCAAGTTGCGCGAGGCAGGGTATCGAGCGCTCTTCGCGGGAGGTTGCGTTCGCGATTCCATTCTTGGTCATGAGGCCGCGGACTTTGATGTGGCAACCAGCGCAATTCCTGCTGAAATTCGGCAGATTTTCCCCCGCGCCATGGGCGTTGGTGAATCCTTCGGAGTGATGTTGGTGCGTCACGGCGGACGTTCGATAGAGGTGGCAACATTTCGCGCTGACGGCGTGTACGTGGATGGTCGTCGCCCCGACGCAGTGCGCTTCAGCGATGACCGTGAAGATGCGGCGCGTCGAGATTTCACTATCAATGGACTCTTTGAAGATCCGGAAACCGGCGAAATCATTGATCACGTTGGCGGGCGCGCGGATCTTGCCGCCGGCATCCTGCGCGCGATCGGTAGTGCTGACGATCGCCTTCATGAAGATCGCCTGCGAGCATTGCGCGCGGCGCGCTTTGCGGCACGATTTGCTCTCACCATCGACCCCGGCACCGAAGCGGCCGTACGCCGCATTGCTCATGACCTCACCGGCGTGAGTCGCGAACGTATTGGCAATGAAGTGCGGCGCATGCTGCTGCACTCAAGCCGCGCGCGTGCTGTTGACCTGATTGAATCGCTGGGGCTCGCACCATCTGTACTCGGTGAGAGTGCGCCGGCTAGTGACCACGCGCTGCTGCGAGCCTTGCCAGTGCCGGCTGGGTTTGCGGAATCATTGGCAGCGTGGATGCTCGGGCGCCTTGCATCGGATACCTCGCCCGCACGCCAACGTCGCTGGCGCGAGGCGCTGATTCTTTCCAACGATGAATCGGACTTGCTGGCAGCGATCCTGAGTCTTCGTCCCCGCATTACCGGCACCTGGGTGGGTGGCGACCGAGCGGTCCGGAAGCGCTTGGCGGCGGCGCCCGGATTTGCGGGTGCCATGGCCATTCTCCGGGCCGAGCACCACCCGGTGGTAGCCACGGTGGACGCCGACCTGCCCGCCCTGCACGCGGAAGGCATCCAGCCCGCGCCATTGGTGACCGGGGATGACTTGGTGGCCATGGGAATGTGCCCGGGTCCAGCGTTTCGACCCATGCTTGACCGGGCTTATGACTTGCAGCTGAATGGCGGTTTTTCTGATCGAGATGCCGCGCTCGCTACCGTTCGGGAATGGCGGGACGGGTAAACTTCAAACACCCATGAAGCCGATCCTCCTGCTTGCAGCATTCACTGTCTCGGCCGCCGCCTACGCGCAGTCCGATGCCCCGGTCACGGACCCAAGTTCTGCTCCAGACGCAGCGCCTCAGCAGGAGGAAACTCCGGTTTATGCGCCTGTGGGACCAGTGAAGGCACCACCGCCATTCACGCTTGCACGCACGGTTTCGAGCAAGAAGGGCAAGAGCCCTTACGCCACGGACACGCAGTTGGGCCATCCGCCCGTGGTCTATGTGATCCCCATGGAGGGGTACATGGGCATCGACATCAGCGCACTGGTCTATGACCGGATCATCAAGGACGTCAAAGAGAAGAAGCCGGACCTGATTGTCTTCCGGATCAACTCGGCTGATGGTCGTATGAACGACAAGTACATGGAAGCCGTTGACAGTGCGCGCAAGGACGACAAGATTGATCCGCGCCGTCTTGCAAGTGGAATCACCGATTACCGTGACCTTGCAGCCAAGCTCCACAACGAATTGGATACGTATCCAACCGTCATGTATGTGCAAGATGCACGCGGCATTTCCTGCGTGTATGCGCTTGCATGGCCGTACATGTTTATGGCACCGGACGCGCGCATCGCGGGTCTTGACATCGTGGCGTCGCTCGGCGGTGGTAACGACGTTGACATCAAGGCCAAGATGTTCAGCGCATGGACCGGTATTGGTAAGGGCATCCTTGAGCTCGGCGGTCGCCCGCAGGAGCTCACCGACGCGTTGATTCGCCCGGACCGCACACTGAGCGCTGACATTGATGGGCGCACCACGAAGTGGCGTTCGGACACTGCGGGTTCGTGGTACGTGATCGACCAATCGTTGGAAGTCTCGGCTCGATTCACTGCAAAGTCCGCTGAGGACACCGGTCTGACGGACGGCATTGCTGTTGATGTTCCGGACCTCCTGTATCTGCTTGGATATCCGGAGTACACGCTGTCCGACAGTGGCGAGAAGATCTTCCGTGACTACAACACCGCATGGCGCAAGGTGTTTGTGGAGAGCAAGAAGTGGATGGAAGAGTTCCAAGAGCCAATGGAGCAAGCCAGTGACCTTGGTAAGCGCAAGCAAATCCTTGAGAAGATGCAGAAGATGTTCAAGCAGTACCCGTCCCTTGCCAAGATGTGGGAATGGACGCGCGGACTCGATGACGATCAGTTGAAGATCCTCATCGAGCAGCTCACCGAGCAGATCCGCGGCAATAATCAGAAGAAGTCTGGATCAGGCACTGGTGGTAAGACCGGTGGTAAAGGCGGCGGCAAGGGTCCTGCAGGTCCGATGGGCCCTTGATCGCGCGCTTTCGCAGATCATCCGTACGTTCAACATTCATTCACTGTCTCGCGATCGAAGTAAGAGAACCTATGCGCACACTCACCGCCATTGCACTCTCCGCCGTACTTGCGGCTGCAACTCCCGCTCTTGATGCCACTGCCTTTGCGATGCCTCAGTCAGGCAAGCAGCAGCAAGTCAAACTCATCAAGGGCACGTGGTGGGGCGCTGTCGGTGACCGCGTGGAGATGGTGGTCAAGGATCAGCTTGCAACGCGGACGATGACGGGCACTGTCACCAAGATTGACTCAGACAAGGGCATCCTCACCATGGATGTAGAGATTGACGGCAAGAAGTCGACCCGTCCAATCTTCACCAGCACCATCGTTTCCATCAAATCCGCTGGTGGCGCGGCCGCGCCGGCGACGGTTGGCGCTGCTCCGAAAACTACGTCCGATGCAGCAACTGCCACCGATGGCAAGCCCTCCCCAAGCACCGCTGTGCCCACCGGCAAGCCATCTGGCAAGGTGGACGCGCAGGGCTACCAACTTGATGAGAACGGCTACCGGATCGCCCCGCAGAAGGGCGTGTTTGTACTTCCGTTTGTCGGTGGCGTCGGCGCTACTGCGCGCGCCTATGAAATCGAACAGATGGGTAAAGAGGCCGACAAGTGGGGCCCCGGCCAAATCATCGTCTTGGACATCGATAGTCCCGGTGGACTGGTCACGGAGATCTTCAAGATTGTGGAGGCGATCAGGTCTGTGCGCGAGCGTCATCGCATGGTGGCATGGGTTCGCGAGGCGATTTCCGCCGCCGCGGTCACTTCCATGCAGTTCGACGAAATCTACTTTCGAACCATGGGTGCCGACGGTGCAGCCATGATGATCGCTGGCAGCAATAGTGTGTACGGCGAATCCCTCGATAAGTTCCGTGACGAGATCGGCGACATCATTGAGAAGAACGGTCGTCCCCGCTCCGTGTTCTTGGCGATGGTCTTGTCTAAGGATGTCTTGACCTACACCAAGGATCCGGTCACCGGCAAACCGACGTTCCATGACAAGATCACTGGGCTTCCCGGCGAAGTTGTCTTGTCGGACGATAAGGACAACCTGACCTTCAACGCCAGCA
>JBILYM010000162.1:0-5264 GCA_044377725.1 Phycisphaerales bacterium | reverse complement strand
CTTTCCATCCACGTAACCGAGCACTGCAAGCTCAGCAAGAAAGCCGCGGTACGACTCTTCAAAGTTCGGCGTGCGGTTGTAGGTGAGCACCGCGATCGTGGGGATATACGGCGCAGCCGGGGTCTTTGCCGCTGATCCTGCAGCGGGTAACGCCGCCAGCAATGCTTGCACGCTCTCAGGAATCAGCGGTCGCTCAATGGCGCGCGTGAGCGGCGGAGCGGGTTCGTCGTAAATCATTTCCGCCTGCTTCGCCAGCGCGGGTATCTGCGCCCAGCCAATGCCGAAACCGTCGTAATTCAGTTGTAAACCAACCGGCACGAAGTTCTCGCATGGAATGTCTTGCGGTCGCGTTCCGCGCAGAATCAGTTCCGCGATCGCGCCGGTCGAGATTCCCATGGCGCGGTAGTCCGCGCCGAAATTGATGGCTGCACCAAGCTTCGCCATCGCTGGGAAGTTGGTAATGACCGGCACGCCCGCCTTGCGGCAGCGGTCCACCACCGTGGGCGCGGCGGCAATGACGTTGGTGTCTGCAAGAATCCAGAAGCACTCGATCCCGCGCGAGAGCAGCACATCGGTGGCGGTGGAAACTTCGCTGACGTTCGCACCGTTTGCTTCAAGCAGTTCAATGCCCAGTTTCGCGCATGCTTGTCTGCCAAGTTTGACTGATGCTTCGGCGTTTGGCTCCGCGGGATTCCACACGCAGCCGATGGTCTTGATGTGCGGGGCCGCATCATGCATGGCGCCGAGCAAGATTTCTGCCGGCTGCAACGTGCCGAAGCCGGCGACATTGGCCGGGCGTGTTGAACCCTCTGACCACGGGCCAAGCGGAATTCCGATCCCGGGCGGCGCGGCCACCAGTCCAAACACATGGGGCAGGGCGCGCTTGTTGGCGCGTATCACCGCTTGCGTTGCCACGGTGGAGAGCGAGACCACCATGTCGTAGGACGGCGATGCGCTGCACACGGCCGCGGCCATTTGCCCGAGTGTGCCGATGTCGCCCTCGGCATTGAAGTAGTCGAAGGTTGTTCCGGCGTCCTTCCCAAAGCCAGCGGAGTTGAGCCGCTCCAGCATGCCATCGCGGCCGACATTCATTGCATCAATCGAGGAGATCTGGATGACCGCAATGCGCCGCGGCCGCGCAGCTTCGGCGGCAATGCCTGCGGCATCGTTGCGCTGACGATTGTTTGATTTATCACTCAACACCAACACCGCGGCTGCAGCCACGATGAGGAGGATTCCAAGAATGAGTCGCTTGGCGGAATGGAGCACTGCGTCAAACTACATGAATGCTGGATTGCGGAGCAAGCCGTGACGGTGTGCCCGTCCCGAGCCAAGTGCCCCGCATGCGGGCACGCTGTTCTTCGTTCCAGAAGTGGCGTACCGCGGGCAGGTCCAGGACGCCGTCTACGTAGTCCGGGCGAGCCGCGATTGCTGCCTTCAGGCGCTCGCCGAGCTCGAATGGAGCCTTTTCTTTGTTGAGGTTCTCGCGCCGGACGTCGGGCACGGATGGGCACTCGAGGAATTCGCGAAGGAGCGCCGATTTACGTTCGTCGGTGACGTCGGTGCGCATGATGAGGCTGCGCGTGCGACCGGAGCGCGCTATGGACCAACCTGCCTCGGTATCGAAGGGTTGTAGCAGTGGGTCATACCCGACGGTTTGCGCGAACTCGCGCTGCCACCACACGCTGGACGCCGCGTGCGGAAACGTACGGAAGAAGAGATCAGCCAGTTGTTCAGCCGGCATCCAGCGAATGGTTCGCCAGTGGTGGCGCAGCCAGTACCACCGCCCGAAATAGGTGAAGTTGCTCACATTGAAGGCGATCGGGTCGCGCACCATCGAGATGAACCGTAGTTCCCCCGGAAAGGTCCGCAAAAACGGCAGCATCATGATGTCGCCGTATGCCCGGTGCCGAAGACCGCCATGCGCAGTCACTAGTCGAGTGCCAGCGCCTCGCCACCGGGCCTCAGACTGGGCATGGTGCGCGCGGGTGACCGTAAATTCACCGTTCGACTTCTCCGCGGCAAGTAGCACGCTGGTCGAAGCAGTCTTAGGCGCGCTGAGGACAAGTACAAGCTTTGGCTTGGTAGCGGTAGCCGCCTTGAGTAGCTTCAGCGAGCGGCGCTCACCTCGGGCATGGTGCAAAGCCTCATGGACGAACCGGATCGGCGTGTTAATGGTCTCCACGAGGTCACGGATCCTCGCCAAGAGTGGTGCGCGTTCGGTGACTTTCGTCATGGTGGAGACCCTACATGCCAACATGTCGCAAGCAGCGCACGTGCACACTCGGCGATACCGTTCATGACTCTGGACGTTTCGTTGGAGCCTCTCCAGAGCAACAGCCCGGGATTAGAGGTGCGCGAGGACTTCTTTTCTTTCTTACCGAGGGTGGTGGCCGCCGAAAGCGGCGCCAGGCGCACGGGTAGCGGGTGCACGCCGCGGATGCGCAGTCCGGTCTCCCACGGTCGGTCCATGGCGTGGTCGATCTGCGTGTACATCGGAAGCAACGTGCGAAGGAGCGTCTCGGCGGCTCGGCGGTTGATGGCGTAGCCGGCCGTGGATGTCGTGCGGGTGAGGTGAACGCATAGCTTCTGCCCACCCGCCAGCCGACCGACCGGCACGGGGGTTCCGCGGTGGAAGCAGAACAGTTTCGCCATGTCCCAGTCGTCCCTTTTGTCGAGTGCGACCAGTACACCCGGCAGTTCCGGCAAGCACTCGGCATCGTCCTCCAGGATCACGCACCACGGGTGCTCGGAAAGGAGCAGTCGTTCATACGCACGCAGGTGGCTCAGGTAGCAGCCGGTCTCGCCGTTTCTTGGCTTGGGACGCCGATTGCGCCTCGAATAGAGCCGCAGGTCGACCGTGCGCGGATCATCGGTGTAGCCCGCGCCGAGCACCGCCGGCACACGCTCGAATTCAAGACCGAGCGACCCAAGATTGGTCGAGATGGAGGTCAGCCGCTCGGTATCTCTTTCAAGGTTGATGACATAGATCGGGATAGTCATGCCGCGATCATCCTATGTCCGATTCGACACGCTTGTTGAACATTGCAGTGCCGATCGATCAGCCATCACGCTCATGCCGAATCCGGTGCAGCAATTCATCCGGACGTACTACGCGAATGCCGCGCGCCTCCAGCCGTTCCGCAAGCGCGGCGGCGGCGCCGACGCCCATCACCTTCGATCCGTCCGTCAGTTCGTGGCTCGACCAGACATGCACCGACACCCAGCGCGTGAAGGGCGCGGTGCTCGCCGCGGCATCGCGCGCGATCGCATCGGCCACTGCATCCGGGCCACCCATCCCGGGATGTTTTCCGTCCATTCCAGCCCACATGCAATAGCCCGCGGTGACGAACGGCACCTCGCCGCCGCGACCGTCCGATGCCCAGTCGATGCGGCCGCGGCCCGCGTTGTACGGCGCGTAGTCGCACACGAAGGCGCCAAGGAGCGGGTGAAGTCCTTCCGCGATCCATCGACGCGCTTCTGCCGCGCCCGGCGTGTTCGAGTGCAGCATCAACATTCCCGCCATCACCGCACCGGTGCGATGATTCTGCGCATCGAGCCGCCGCATGAACTCGCGGAACAATTCTTCACGCCGACCGGTGTTCTCCGCGAATCGATCTGGATACCAGTAGCCCGCAAACTGCTCGATGAGCGCGGTGCCAACCGGTTGTGTCTCGCCGATCCGTTCCAACACGCACGGCGCTGCCTGCGAAAGCGACGAGAGACACGCACCGAACCCGATCGGAAAGCGGCCGTGCAGCGGATGATCCCAGTACGCGGGAGGCTTGACGGGCGGCGTACCCGGCGGCGGCGTGACCGGCATGTTGCGCGGCGCACCCGGTCCCCAGAAGGAGCCGCAGAGCCACTGCAGATTGTCGCCATCACTTAACACCATCGCAACGCACGGGCGACGATCGGCAAAATCAACAGACGATTCGGACATGCCTGCCACTTTCGGAAAGCGCGCATCAAGCGCGCCGGCGGAAAGAAACGGTTGGTTGCGCATCCAGTTGCTCGCGGTATTGGAATGCCCGCGCACCGAGACGGTCATCGTGTGCATCGCCTCGTCGCCCTCGTCCCAACCGAAGGTGGGCGCTAGGTCATCAAGCCGATCGATCATCGGCCACGCCTGTGCACCGGCGCCGTAGCCCACCCAACACCGCTGCGAAATGGCCACGTCGCGGTTGCGCTGCACGCCAGGGTCGAGCATCGACAGCGTGCTCCGCGAAAGTTGCGCTGCATCTGCTGGTGACATCGGCACGCGCCCATCCGCCAGCATGCGCAGACCGAGCGCTTCTGCGCGCGGGATCAGCGATTCTTCAATGAGCACCGCGCGATGGATCCCCGCGAGGCTGGTAGCGATGTTCACGGATTCATTGGTTGATGCGTTCTTTGATGTGTACGCCTTGCGTCCGCTGGGGTCGCGCGCATACGCCACGTAGCCGCGCACCCATCCCGCGCGCATGCCGCGCTCCAGGAGTTCCCACGTCGTAAAGGTGCCGCGGTCTTCCAATCCAAGCCGCGTCACCGTGCGCTCCTTCCATTCACCGTAGCGCTGCACCACGGTGTCGTTCCACACCAGTTCGTCCGCTTCGCCGCCGTTCACCGCCAACGCCGCTAGTCCGGCGAGCGACGCGGAGAGCATCTCTTCACGCATGTCAACGGTGGAGGCGGTCGCTGTTGGTGCTGGAACTCCGCGCTCGCGCACGGTGACGAACCCGCCCGGCGCACGTTGCGCGGGCCACCACGAGTCGCGAGCTGCTCGGGCAGGGTCCACGCGTCCCATCGATAACGCCGCCAAGAACGCAAGGAGGACGGCGTAGAAAGTCGCGAGGCGCACTCGGCCATTGTTGCACAACTCACGCCTGCATGCGGGTCTTCACTCGCCCGTAACGGTGTTCATCGCCGGGGGTTGTAACGCAGACCCGCTCCACCGGGTCAGCCGCCTCCGCTCCAGGCGATCAACGGCGGCGCCTGCTCGCCAGCCCATGGCACTGGACAGCAACGCCGCGACGAGGAAGAACGCGGAAGTCGCTCCTGCGGCTGGGATTTTTCCCGGTACTATGACTTTTCGCAATTTGCATTCGCCACCTTCCGGAGGACAAGACATGGTCACCAACCCGTTCGTGCATACCACCTACCTGCTGCGCCGCAAAGTTTTCAAGCTCTTCGGCGGTTCTTTCCACATCTATGCGCCGGATGGGTCGCTCGCGTTCTTCTCCAGCCAGAAGGCGTTCAAGCTGAAGGAGGACATCCGGATCTAC
>JBILYM010000161.1:0-5287 GCA_044377725.1 Phycisphaerales bacterium | reverse complement strand
GCTTCGTACGCAGAGTAATTGCCGTTATAGAAGAAGACCTTGCTGTCGCCTTCAAAGGCCAGAATGTGCGTGGCCACGCGGTCAAGGAACCAGCGATCATGGCTGATCACCACCACGCAACCAACGAAGCTTTCCATGCCGTCTTCAAGGGCACGCATGGTGTTGACGTCGATGTCATTGGTCGGCTCATCGAGCAGAATGACATTGGCGCCTTCCTTCAACATGCGCGCCAGATGCACGCGATTGCGCTCGCCGCCCGACAGACTTCCAACAATCTTTGATTGATCAGTACCCGTGAAACCAAAGCGCGCTACGTAGGCACGGCTATTGGTTTCCACGCCGCCAAGCATCATCTTCTCTTCGCCACCAGAGATGGCTTCCCAGAGATTCTTGTCGTTCGGCAGCGTCTCGCGGCTCTGCTCAACGTAGGCAAGCTTGACACTCTCGCCAACGCGCATCTCGCCGGAGTCCGGCTGCTCAGTGCCGATGATCATGCGGAACAGCGTGGTCTTTCCGGCGCCGTTTGGCCCAATGATTCCCACGATGGCGCCAGCTGGAATGGTGAAATTGACATCATCCAAGAGCACCTTCTCGCCATATGCCTTGCACAGACCCTTGGCTTCAACAACCAATGTGCCCAGACGCGGACCCGCGGGGATAAAGATTTCCACCTCGGCAGCGCGTTCCTTCTGGTTCTGACCAGCAAGTTGTTCATACCGCTCAACACGCGCCTTGTTCTTTGCCATGCGCCCCTGAGGATTACGACCGATCCACTCCAGTTCGCGCGCCAACGCCTTCTGCCGAGTGGATGCGTGCTTCTCTTCCACTTCCAGGCGCTTCTTCTTCTGCTCAAGCCAACCGGTGTAGTTGCCCTTGTAAGCAATGCACTGGCCGCGATCGAGCTCCAGGATCCACCCGGCAACGTTGTCCAGGAAGTACCGATCATGCGTCACGGCAATGATGGTTCCCTCAAAGCGCTGCAAATGTTGCTCAAGCCACGTGACGCTTTCCGCATCCAAGTGGTTAGTCGGTTCGTCAAGCAACAGAATGTCAGGCTTGGTGAGTAGCAGCGTGCACAGCGCCACGCGGCGGCGCTCACCACCAGAGAGCGTGTTGCACGCCTGATCTGCTGGCGGGCATCGCAATGCTTCCATGGCCATTTCCAACTGGCTGTCGATGGTCCATGCTTCGCGGCGGTCCAACTCTTCTTGCACCGTTGCCTGCTTGGTCATCAACTTATCCATCTGCTCCGGCGTCATGTCCTCGCCAAACTTGGCGTTGATCTCGTCGTACTGCCGGAGTAAGTCAAAGGTCACCTTGGCACCGTCGCGCACCACTTCCATCACGGTGCGCGTGTCGTCAATCAGCGGCTCCTGTTCGAGGTAGCCGATCGTGTAGCCATTGGCTGCCATGATCTTTCCCTCATAATTCTTGTCGAGCCCCGCCAAGATCTTCAGAAGCGTGCTCTTGCCGCTGCCGTTGAGACCCAAGACGCCGATCTTTGCTCCGTAGTAGTACGAAATCGAAACATCAGTCAGGATCTTCTTGCGATCGATCTCCTTCGATACATTGAGCATCGAGTAGATGACTTGCGTTTCGTTCTTTAGACCGGTTTTCTGAGGTGCTGCCATGGGGTACTCCGCTCAATGGGGGAACCGCGGATTGTACGCAGCCCGCGCAAGTACCTTGTCAGCATGGCAACCCTGGTTGAATGGCTTCGCGCAAACACCAACGGCAGGCTGCGGCGCATCCTGATCGGTGGCGTTGGCGGCAGCATCACGCTGGCGGGGATTGCGCTCTTGGTGCTCCCCGGTCCCGGAATTCCACTGGTGCTTGGTGGCCTTGGCGTTCTCAGCCTGGAGTTTGCCATTGCACGCACCTGGGTGGAGGCGCTCAAGCGACATGCCGAAGGCGCCGGCGTACCAAAGCAAGCACTGTGGATCCTGCCGATTGCCGGGATCATCATTTCGATTGCATTCACGCTGACCCCTGCCTACTTTGGAGTAGTGCACGGCAACAACACGTGGACGGTGGTGCGCAAGCCCGGCTTTAGCTGGGCACATGCGTATTCATCGATCGATGAGTTACGGAATGCCGCAGCAGACGACCCGGCAGCGGCGGAGATTCTGGCGCGCTCTGGTCTTGATGGCGCAACGCCGTAAGTCGGCGATCAATCAATTGCCCGCCGTCGCACTCGGGACCACCACTAGTTCGTGATCTTTGCCGGCGCGCACCAGCGCCGCGGAAACTTGCAGTGTGCTGGCCGGGTCCACATTCTCGTCAAGTTCACCCAACGCGCGATCACGAACAAAGTGTTCGTAGTACGGATCTTGCGCCGGATTGATACCCATGACGCGCAACACCAACGTGCGCGTGGCACTCCTTTGCTGATACTGACAGTGGGATTCGTAAACATTGCACGAGCCGTGCGCACCGGTCAAAACCCCAGTCAAGCACCCGGCGCACGCGACAGCGCGTAACGGATCATCACCGTCGATGGCATCGGTGGATAGGGGACGACGGCGCGGAATCCAGAAAAGTCACGTCGATCCCAACCCGAACGCGCAAAGACGGAATCGACCACCCGTTGTTGATCCGGTAGCAAATCCGTCGTGAATGAATCACGTGCTGGATCCATGCGAATGATCGGCTCATCGATCGGCAATCGATAGTTCTCACGGGTGGCGGGATCAAGTGCGCTACCGCCGAACGGTCGTCCGTACACCAGCAATTCTGGAGTAAAACCGTCGAGAAGCTCGCGATGAATCAGGATGTCAATATGCACAAACTCTGTTGGCATGGTGACCAATGCGCCCATTTCGCCATGCTCAACGGCGCTATGAGTGGGACTGCTGTAGCGAGGCACCGCCGCGCGCTCCAACCCGCCAAACACAAAAGTCACTGAGCCACGCTGCCCAACTGGCCCATCCATCAGTTCATGTGAGACACCGGTATCCGTCTTGATGCTGCGGACCTCTGCACCCGCTGGAGCACAGAACGATCGCATCACCAGGTGCGGCTCGTTCGGCGTGACGGGCTTCTCCATGGGCTCAAGATTGCGCCCGCCGGGAAGTTCACCACCAACCGTGTCGTAACTAGTGAACCGAAAGAGTGGCCAGCCTTGCACAGGACGAAGCCGACGAATGTCGTGCAGCCCGCCAACCAGCGCCATGTCCAGCATGTCCGGACGCTCGGCGCTCGGCGCAAGAAATTGCGTCATAGAACGAACGCGCGCTTGCACGCCCCAAATTCCCGAGTTACCACGGAAGGCGAGCTTGCGCGAGACCTCAAGCGCTCTGCCACCGCGCGACATTCCATCCATCAGAAGTTCAAGCGTTGGTCGATCCCCAACATGCGTGCGCACCATGTCTTCAAACGCCGCAAGCGTTGAGCGCACGGCGCTGACTGGCGACGCATAGGGTCCCGAAGCCTCCATGGCGCAGAGCAAGATCTCCATGCCTTCGCTGCCAGGAATCAATGGCACCGCTTCAATGGGATCCACCGATTGAATGACCTTGGCCACCTTCCACGTCAGATTCTTGTTCAATTTGAATTGACGTGACACTTCCTGCGGTCGCGCCGGATCAGCACCCACGGCGGCGTACAGCGCGCGCAGGGCGTTCTGAAGGTCAAGCGCGCAGGTGCGGCACTGCAGGTCAAAGTCTTGTGAGGTGGGGGTCACGGGCGAGCCAAGATAGACGCGCGGAAGGGGCTGCAGGGAAACAAACTGATACGAACCTTCTCAGGTCTTTCCTTAGGGAACTATCTACTCCACTATGTGTCCATAGGATGACACGAATGAACAACAACGGACTCCTGCGGCGCGGGTCATGGATCGCCGTCCTCCACATCACGGTTTGGGCGTCAGCCAGCATGCCCGGGGCCCCCGCGCTGCCCCCAACAACCACCCCAAACTCGCCTGCGCAAACGCCGCCGCCCACCACCGCAACCAACGCTCCGATCGACGCCCCTGGCCTACTGAATGTGGTCGCGTACGGACCGTCGGTCTGGTCTGGCAGCGTGCCCGTCGGTAATGCGGGATTCGCAACGCTCAAATCATGGGGAGTGCAAACGGTGATCTCGGTCGATGGTGCAGCACCCGACCTTGCACGCGCGAACGCCGTCGGTATCCGCTACGTCCACCTGCCCATTGGTTACGACGGCTTTGATGACGCACGCAAATTGCAACTGGTACGCGCCGTGCGCGACCTGCCGCAGCCGATCTACATTCACTGCCACCACGGGAAGCACCGCAGCGCGGGTGCCGCTGCAACCATCGCCGTCTCGCTTGGCTGGCTCACCACCGATGCCGCACTGGCGCGTATGAAGATTTCTGGCACAGCGCCCAACTACACGGGTCTGTATGCGTGCACTGCTTCCGCTTCGCTGCTGACTGCAGCAACCATCGATCAAGCATCACCCGACTTCCCGTCTGTTACACGCCCCAATGGTTTGGTAGAGGCCATGCTGGCCATTGATGACACCAACGATCGGCTCACCGCGATTGAACGCGCCGGCTGGAAGGTGCCCGCCGATCACGCCGACCTGGTTCCAGTGGCTGAAGCAGCCGCGCTTGCCGACCACCTGCGTCTCTTAGCAGCGTCGCCGGAGATCGCCGCCCGGCCGCAATCATTCCGAGACCTCCTGGCAAAGAGTCACGCCATTGCCCAACGACTCGAAGACCAACTGAGCACGGTGCCGAGCGGAGACCCCGCGCGGCTCTCCGCCGACATGCAGGCGCTTCAAGCCACCTGCAAGGAGTGCCACGCCAGTGCGCGCAATCAGCGCTCCGCGCCGGGCCGCACGAAGTCGGAACTCCCTATGACTCCACCGCATTGACCCCGGAACGAATCGCACCGTAAGTCTCATAACCAACAACCTGATCCTGCGAATCTTCACCGGAATCAAAAATTCGAATCGCATAAGTGCCGTCTCAGGCTATGTTCCTTTGCAGCGTTTCACAGAAAGCGCGTACTTGTCCTCCACATTGAAGAGACACACTTGAATATCAACTCCCGAACCGTCGGATTCATCGTTGTCGCCAGTCTCACCGCGTGCGTCTTCGCTGAAGTCGACACCGGCCCCAACGGTCACGGCCCCCTGCCCACACCGGCGGTAGAGAAGCCACAACCAGCCACGCTCTCAGAACGATTCGGAACGTGGTTTGTGCCGGTGCCAATGATCACCCTCGACGCCATGGACCACGGCGCACTGATGGCCGAAGATCAAGCCACCGTGCAACCCGCGCCACTCCGCTTCGGCGTTGAACGCGCTGTGAAACTCTCAC
>JBILYM010000002.1:0-47943 GCA_044377725.1 Phycisphaerales bacterium | reverse complement strand
CGGCGTGGTGGCGGGGTCGTTCTGCCCTGGGTGCATACGCGGCAAACTATCACATCCGGATACGCTGCTCAGATGCGCTCACTTCTCGCGCGTTCGGCACTCATCTCCCTGGTCGCCATCGGCTTTGTAGCCGTGCTGTCTTCGTGTGCTCCTCAGTACATCAATGAGGACCGCACCGATCGGCGCGAGAAGGAACTGCGCATTCAACAACATACTGGTGGCACTCATCACTCCACGGTGGTTGACAATGGGCGCTGGTTCCAGACATTCGGCAATGAGCTTCTGACGATCGACACCACCAACGGTCGTGAACTTGGTCGTGCTGATGGAGTGGTGTTTGGCGAGGGCGGTTCGTTGGTTGATCTCGTGGTCTCCGGCGATTCCGCCTGGGCAATTTCTGATCTCACTTCGCTGATCACCTTTGATGTCTCCGACAACTCTGATCCGAAGCGATTGTCTGCTATCTCCGCGGAGGAGTTGGGCATTCAACCGCGTCTGGTGTCTCGCGTTGGCGATGAGATGTACGTGAGCGGTAAGGGTGGCGCCGTACGCGTCAGTGACCGCAAGCGATTTCTTGAAGGTCAATCGCCAGTACATATTGTTGCATCGGCCGGCGGACCGGTCACCTGTACCGGTCGCAAGATCGTGTCGCTTGAAGATGGGCGATACCTCGGCGCGGCGAGTGCGTTGCTTCCGATGCCACCGGGTGTTGGTTCGCCGGGCGGATTTGCGTTTCTTTTGCAGGGCAAGAACGGCGCGTCGGTGGGTGTGATGTCCGCGGTCTTTGCTGAAACTGACCAAGCCGCTATTCCCGCCCGAGTCCGGCGCATCCGCATGTGCGGCGACCGTCTGTTTGCGGTGACCGACAAGCTTCTCTTCACCTGGCGCGTTGATGGGTTGAAGTTGGTGGACCCAGAAGAAATTCCCCTCAAGGGTGGCCGCGATATCGACATCATTCGTCCCAATCATTACGCAGTGGCGGGCACGTTCGGACGCGCGATGTACCGCCATCGCACTGAAGATCGCCGCATCGGCGACACCTTCTACAACGTGGAGCGCCAACCCGGTTTGCTGGAAGTAGCCGTCACCGATGGTCGACGCGTGCTTGCTGGTGGTCGCGAGGGATTCTGGCTGTGGCGCATTGGTGGCGAGCCCGCCCTCACGGACAAGACCACTGACCTAACCACCATCATGGGTGCGGAGCGAAGCGCCGCTTGGGGATCCGCGCACATTGTGGAAGAGAAGAACGCCGACGGCATCAGTGTGGGAACGTGCGTGGAGATCAAGCATGACGGTGCGGTAGAACGCTACGAGCCAGACGGTTCGCCGCACATCACTGCCATTGAGTTTATTGACGGCGATCTGTGGGTTGGCCACGAACTCGGACTGGATGTTTTGCGCCGCGAAGAAGTGCTTGAGCCAGACGATGCAGAGGCGGACGCCGCTGCCGCCCAAGGCGCCACGCCTGCTGCCAAGAAGGCGCAGCTTGATGAGAACGGTAAGCCAGTTCGGCAATTTGTAGGCAAAATCAGCCCGATTCGCTCATGGCGATTTGAAGGCCCCGTGCTGTTCATTTATCCAGAGCGGCTTGGCGGTGGTGGATCGATCGTTTCACTGCATGGTGGCTTCATGTTGTTGAAGCAGACGGCGATTGGTGATACCCCGGTATTCACTGGCCGCGGCGAAGTGCAGTAATTACTGATTTTTAGAGGCCTTCGCTGCCAGCGCGCAGAACTTGCCGCAGATGTCATCACTGCTACAAGTATTTCCGCGCGCCTTGCATACAGCCCGACCGTGAAAGATCAGCAGGTGACTGAGATCACACCAGCGATCGCGCGGGAAGAGTGCCATGAGATCGCGCTCCACCTTGACGGGGTCAGCGTGCTTGGAAAGCCCAAGGCGCTCCGCTAAGCGACCGACGTGTGTGTCCACCACTACGCCGGCCTGGATGCCAAAGCAATTTCCAAGCACTACATTGGCGGTCTTGCGTGCCACACCGCGCAGTGCCAACAAGTCCTGCATGTTTCGCGGCACTTCTCCAGCATGCTGATCCACCAGGATGCGCATCGATTCATACACGGCACGCGCCTTGTTGCGCCACAATCCAATGGTGCGAATGAATGGCGCGATTTCGTCAGCTGATGAAGAAGCAAAGTGATTTGCAGTTGGAAACTGCGCAAACAGGGCAGGCGTTGCCGCATTCACGCCCTCGTCAGTTGCTTGTGCACTCAGGATGGTGGCAATGAGAAGTTCATGCGGCACCTTCCAATCAAGGCGACACTTTGCATGTGGATAGCGTGCATCCAGTGCCGCAAGAAGTTGCAACGCGCGCTCGCGTTGTCGCGCAGTCTTACGCGGAAGTTCGAAGCCAATTTCTGGCCAGAGTGCGTTACCAGTCACCGCGTGCAACCTTTCGAATAGGCGCCGCCATCAATGCAGGCAATAGGCACACCAACGCGCCGATGACACACAGCATTTGTATCTTGAATCCAGCGTCTGCTGCCACATGCGCGGTGTCGAAGCGTGCGCGCGCGGCTGCTGCAGCGTCGCGATCATTGGCTGCAACGGAATCCCAATAGGCAAGTAAGTCCACGTTCATCCCGGGTCCAGTCCATGCGCGCCATGCCAGAATCAGTGCGGCGCTGGCAACGCATATGAAGAACACCGTGCGTGCCCAACGTATTCCGTTGAAGTGGCCAAGCCGCGCGAGTCGAACCGTGCACCCAACTGTGAGTGCCGATGCTGCAAACTGCACCCAGTCGCCAGCCATGAAGAGCGGCTGCAGCATCTTGCCGGCAGCAAATCGACCCATTTCAGCGGTATCGCCTGCAAAGAACCCTTCCGTTCCTGCAACCGAGATTCCCAGCTTGGGGAGCGCACCAAACGCGCCCATGGCCGCCACTCCGGTTGCCAGAATGACGGACAACCACACCGAAAGCGCAAACAAGAGAATGGTGGCAGTGGTGCGCATCACCTCAGTCTAGTCCGTCGGACACGGGTACAACGTGCGCGGCGATCGTCACCTGTGTCGCGTCCTGTCTCCGCCGGCGCGCTCCACTACCCTGCGCATATGGATACTCGTGTGCAGATTCCGCTTGGTGTCACCATTGCTGCGCTTGGTGATACTGCCGCAGCCCTCGCCTGGGTGGCATCGCGCGGTATTGCGGGCGTGCAACTGAGCGCCACGCAGCCGTCTATGCGTCCGCGCGATCTTGGTGTCAGCGCCCGGCGCGATCTCCGCGCCACGCTCGCTCGTTATGAATTGGTGGTCACTGGTATTGATGCGTGGATCCCAAGCGAACACTTCATTGATCCTGCGCACGCAGACCGAGCCATCGAAGCGGCGTGTGCAGCATGCGAATTCGCCAGTGAGTTTGGGCGCGTACCAGTCACGCTGCAATTGCCGCGCGCCACAAGCAACGCGGGCGCGTTGAGCACCGCTGGTCCGCACGCCGTTGGTGCACCAAGTAACGCGGCCCAAGAATCCCACGCGGCGCGCCGTCACGATGCAATCGGCGCCATCGCCTCGGCTGCCGAACGCTCCGGTGTAGCGATCGCTGACGCCTCCGGTGCCGCGGGCGCGCAGTGCCCACCGATAGGGGTTTCGCTCGACCCGGCGGCGGTCCTTGCCGAAGGCGGCGACCCGGTAGCCATGGTTTCGCAACTGGGTCCGCGCTTGGTATCGGCACGGGTTGTTGACCTCCTGCGCTCCGGAATGCGCGGTCCGGTTGGCGCCGCGGGCGAATCTCGCCTGGATGTATTGGGATTCCGGGTGGCCTTGGAGATGGCCGGGCTTGCACGATTCCCCGTGATCGACGCGCGACAATGGATCGATCCCCATGCGGGAGTGATCGCCACCGTTCAGGCATGGGGTGGGGCGATCCCGGGCTAATTGGCTTCCACTACACTTCGGCTCATGGCTCGACGCGCTGCTCCAGCTCTTTATGAATTGATGCGTCGCCCCGGTGCGCCGGCTACCTCGGCGTCTTCGCCCGCGATGACCGGGACTCCGCGCCGCGTGGGTAACGCGCCCGGTCTGCCTTCTACATTTGAAATTTCACTTCGGCGCGCGATAGTCATTGGGATTGCCGTGGTGGTCGCCGTTTCCATCGCGTACGGCATCGGCGTGAAGCGCGGCTCGAGCGCTAACACCGGCGCAGCGCGCAACGGAAGTGACGCGGAGTTGGTCGCGGCGCCATCGGTGGTTTCGCAACAGACATCGCCGGTGATTCCCGCTATCCCCGGAAAGTCCTCCGGCGCAACTGGCAGCAAGACCGCCGCTCCGGTCCCGGGTACTTCCGGGTCTGGAAAGTCAGCGCCTGCCGCCCGCGCAGCAACCGATAACAAGTCCGATCCCCGGGTTAAGGGGATGTTTTACTTCGTGGTTGGCCATCCATCATCCGACCGCGCGGCGGGGATGCTGAAATTTTGTAAGGATGAGGGGCTTGATGCGTACCTCGTTCCCGATGAGAATGCTTTATCGCGTAAGATCATTGTCCTTCCTGGTTACCGCGACCCGTCTGAAAGATCATCGCCAGAGATAAAAGCTCTCGAAGCGAAGATCAAGCGGGTTGGCAAGAAGTGGAAGGGCGACAAGCCCGGAAACAAGGATTTTGACGACGCGTACCCTTCGAATAAATGAGCAACGGATACGCCGACAGAATGTAAGAGAGACGGAAACGGAGTCGTCACGAAGGCGCTTCCGAACAACTGAAACCGCATTGAAAGATAGAACCCGATGAGCCTTCACCGTAGCCTAAAGACCAAGTCCGGCGCCCTTAACCAGCACCGCAACGTGCTGACCCGCGCCGAGCGCATTGCAAAGTTGACTGAGGAAGAGCGCTTCGAAGTTGGTAAGAACAACGCGCTTGGTCTCGTCAAGGTCCGCAGCATCAAGATTGCTGCCGGCAAGAAGCCGAAGAAGGCCGAAGAGGGTGATGCCGCCGCAGCCAAGCCAGGCGCTAAGGGCGCAGCGAAGGCCGCAGCAGCACCAGCCGCCAAGGCAGCAGCGAAGCCAGCCGCTAAGAAGTAATCCGTATGACCACGCACACCTCCTCGGGCGGCCCATTGGGCCGCCTTTCTCTTTCCTCCCTCATTTCGCAGCGCGCTCGATCCATCGACGCGTCAGGTATTCGCAAGGTGTTCGACCTAGCGGCCAAGATGAAGGACCCGATCAATCTTTCGATCGGGCAGCCTGATTTCTTGGTGCCGGCGGTGATGAAAGATGCGGCAAAAGCAGCCATCGACGCCGATCGCAATGGCTACACGGTGACGCAGGGGATTCCGGAACTCATTGATGCCACGTGGAACCACCTGCGCAGCAATGTTGGTTGGGATGGTCCGGGTGAGCATCGCAGTTTGGTCATCACAAGTGGTACCAGTGGTGGCATTGTTCTTGCAGCCATGGCGTTGTTAGACGCTGGTGATGAGATGATCATTCCCGATCCGTACTTTGTGATGTACGCGCAATTGGGCAAGATGACCGGCGGCACCATGGTGTGCTGCGACACGTATCCAGACTTTCGCATGACCGCGGAGCGCATTGAGCGCTGCATGACACCGCGCACCAAGGCGGTGTTGATTTGCAGCCCAAGTAATCCATGCGGCACCGTGCTCACCGGCGCGGAACTCCGCGACATTGTTGACCTGTGCCGTCGCCGCGGCGTGCTGCTCATCAGCGATGAGATCTACGACGAGTTCTGCTTTAGCGACATGCGCGAGGACGGCCACTGCCCAAGCCCAGCGCGTTTCAGTGATGAATGCCTGTTGATCCGCGGCTTTGGCAAGACGTATGGCTGCACCGGTTGGCGCCTTGGATATGTGGCGGGGCCCAAGGAGATTGTGCAAGAGATTGCCAAGTTCCAGCAGTACACCTACGTGTGCGCGCCCAGCATGGCGCAGTGGGGTGTGATTCCAAGTTTCGGCGTCGACCTTGCGCCCATCGTTGCTGACTATGAACGACGGCGGCAGATGGTGGTCGATGCGTTTGCTGGAGTGACCACGCTTCCACGGCCCGGTGGCGCTTTCTATGCGTTTGTTGAAGTTCCCAAGCGCCTTGGAATCACTGGCCATGAATTTGTTGAACAAGCGATCGCCAACCGCGTGTTGGTGATTCCTGGCAATGTGTTTAGCCGGCGTGACACGCACTTCCGAATTAGCTTTGCAACACGTCCCGACAAATTGGCGGAAGGTCTTGCCATTCTGCGCGGCTTGATGACTGCTTGAGGCGTCGGCGAATTGCACGTGCGCGCGCACTGCGAGCATAAACTGCTCGAACGCGCACCACGCAACCCGAATGAAACGAACAAGCGCCCGAGCATGAAGCTCGGGCGCTTGTTGATTTCAGAGTGTCATGCGCCTTTCGACGCAAGATTCAGATGGTCCTTACGGAGCCTTCTTCGGAGCGCCGGCAGCGGCCGCTGCGCCGGCACCTTCAGCAGACTTCATGCGGTCCTTGAGTCCCTCGTTCGGGCTCTTGACGCTGCCAGCTGCTGGAGCGGCATCGTTCTTCTGAACAGACTTGACGGCTGGTGAGCCGCCGTCGCAGCCGGTGAGGACGACGAGTAGTGCGACTGCGCTTGCGGTGGCGATGATCTTCATAGTGGTTCCTAGATTGCCTTTCGATACTCGGGCTTACGTTTGGGCGAGCTTCCCAATGCGCGGGGGCATGTATTGCCGAGTGCCGCGCCCGCGCAGTGTCTCAGAACCATTCGGTTGCCGTCAAGGGGTGGTTCCCGCAACTTACCCAAGATTATTTCGAACGCACCACCGGTTCTGCAAGGCGCCATCGCCCGGCGGCGGCAGCTGGGGCAAGCCAGCGCCACTGCGTGTGGAACGTGTCATCGTTGTCGGCAATTCCTACCTGGATGGACGCGTTTGCGCCTGCACTTGCAGGGATCGGCACTTCCATGTGTGCAGACCAACCGGTGCCAGCGCGCGTTTCGCATTTCATAGTGACACCATTCGGCGCGGTGCAACCGGTGGTGAATGGTTCAACAAGAAAGTCAATGGGCGCAGCCAGTGCTGGGCTATCAATCAAGACGCGGATGGCGTCGGCGTGCGGGTCGTTCTTGCGCTTGGCATCGGGTGCGCTCCACGAAGGCGCTGCGGCTTGCAGTTGGTCTGGCACCAGTGCGTCGATGATTAACTTCGTGCCATCAGCCGAGCGCGTGATCTGGACAGTGGGGTTTTCCTCACGGGTGTCGTACGGGGAGTAATTCCATGCAAGTACGGGCAGTGAAACGGCAGTGGCGACGTCCGTACCAAGCTGCACCGTTCGATCAATCGGTAGGCGTGTGGGAAGGTAAATCGGCACCGTTCGACCTTTGCTATCTACAAAGGTGGCATACATATCAAGTTGAGGTGCCAAGATTGTTCCGCTCTGCGGCATGAGGGTGACTGGTACTTCAATGGTTACTTCACTCTTGGCGGGTACGTCGTGTTCGCATGCGCCACTGGCAACGCGCAACGTCGAGCGTGCGTTGTTTGCCATGGTGCTGGCGTAGTCAACATCAGCGAGCGTGTGACTGGTCCATCCGTTCATCCCTCCAGTTGTTCCAGGGGTTCCTTGACCGGCTCGACCGGCAGTCCACCACACGGCGGGGCCATTGGCATTACGCAGCACGCCGGGCGGATCAAGCGTGACGTGGATGGGCACGTCAATCGGATTCTTCACTACAAACCGCGCGACCGCTTCGGTTGGAGCAGTCAGTGTGGATGGATCAGGCAGCTTGCCATCCGTGCGCACCGCGGGCACTGGGTCACGCAATGCATAGACTCGGTCTTGATCGGCACGTGTGACAAAGTCCTCGGGCAGTACCAGGCCAACTGGCTGATGCCACACCCGCAGCGCGCCTTCTGAAGTGCAGTCAACAAACGTCAGGTGTTGCATCTGTCCGGCAAGCGGATGTTGATCAATCATTCCGCCACAAGTGCCTAAAATGTGGTACTGCACGCCGCCGACATCCGCCTCGCGCTGCAATGCGTGAAAGTGCCCAGCAATCACTGCGTCAACGCCGGCCTTCTCCAGGAGCGGCTGCACGCGATCGTTCCACTTGACGGATGGGTAGCGCCACATGGGGCGGTGCATCAATAGGAAGATCGGTTGATTACGATTGGATGCAGATTGCAGCGCGCTTGAAAGCCACGCAATTTGCGCGTCACTGAAGCCCATCTTGGAATCGCCTAAGCCTTCATCACTAAAGAGCACTAACACCGTGGCCAGATCAAGCTCAACGGAGTACCACACTGGGCCAAATCGCTGCCGGTATCGCTCTGCAAACGTTGCATCGCCTGGGGTGCGCGTTCCACTGATGACATCATGATTGCCGGCAGTTGGATAGAAGGCAGCGCTGAGTTTGCCCACTAATCCCAGGTATTCGTCCGCCTCAGTGGTCCACACTGAAGTAGAGCGTGTGTAACCCTGCACCATGTCGCCAACGGTAAAGACCGCGTCGGGGCGAACGATGTTCAAATCTTCGACCGCAGCACGCAGGTACGGGATGCCCCACGCGCGGCCTGTCGTGCGGTCGGGAAGAATGGCGATCCGTTGCACGCGCGGGCGAGCACCGTCTTTGACCACTTGGCCATCGGTGGCACGTCCGCTGTCATCCGCTTGGAAGTGCGGCGGGGCGCCGACAAAGGTGGCGGCCATGGTCAGGACGATGAGAGCGGCGGCAGAAAGCATTCGCGGATTGTCTACGCAAATGAGCTGCGGTGCGCAGCGCGCGGGTTAGAAATTGGCTTGGTTTGCAGTAGCAGCCGAGGCGCGGTCTACGCCTTCGGGTTCTACGCCTTCGCGGCTTACGCCTTCGGGTTCTACGCCTTCGCGGCGCTGGCCCCCGCGCCCGGAAACGGGATCGACGGTCCGCGCATGATTGATTCGCACGCTGCGGCCAGTTGATCTGCGCAGCGGGCTGACGCAAATCCAGCAGCTGTTCGAAGCGCGGCTTCGGCGCCCACGGCTCCGGCAGCTGCGGGGTCAAGCATGGCCTTGGTCAATTGCGCGGTCCACTCACGCGCGTCGCGCTCTTGCACCACCAGTGCGGTGACGCCGGCAATGAGGTGGTCGGCAAATGGATCATCCATCGCTACCACGGTTCGTCCCAGGCCCATCGCCTCAAGCACCACGGACCGAACGCCATGAATGGCTTCCGGCAGCGCAAACACGCCGCATGCCAACGCCAGTGGTCGCACCATTTCCAGGCGTGACACGCCGTTCAGAACACGTTGCACACCGAACTCCCGGGCGAGTGCCCAGAGGCGGGGGTCGTGCCCGGGTGGTAACTCAATGGCCACTTGAAATTCAGGAAGCGCGGGCATGACATCGGCAATGGCTGCAAACACTGCGCGGTATGCGCCAACGTCGCGACCGGTGCCAGCGATCGCCAGACTCTGTGGGCTTGCAACAAAGGTGTCGCGCCGCGATGGCACCGGAACGCCAAGTGGAAGCACGGTGACCATTTGCTCGCCAACAACGCGTGCCGCACGCGCGGCGATCGGTGCGGTGGCGGCGCACACCAAGTCAAGTCGCCCGGTGTGTCGCTTCAGCGCCGTGGCATCAAGCTCATCGGATGTCGAGATCATCGCAACCAATCCGGCATCCATGTCATCTGCCAATTCCGCAGCGGCAATGAACGCGCGCGCTCCGAAACTCACAAATATTTCGGGCGGGTCGTCCTCAAGCGAACTACTCAGGGCTCCAAGGCGCGAAGGTCGAAAGAGCAGCGAACTATCAAAATCAAAGGTGGACGCCGCAATCATTCGTAGAAGCGGCGGTTCATCACGCGCAGGCGGAAGAATGCGACGAATACGAACGCCATCGCCAGCGAGTGCTACGGCCAGGCGTTGCACGGCAGCAGCGTCGGTCAGGAGGCGTTCGGGATCGATGACGAGCGCGATGTGCATCCAGCCTCCAGTGGTTCAAAGGCGAGCAACATTTCAGCCGGAATACGCGCGGGCTTGCGAGTTGCCAAATCAACAAGTGCCCAACACGTCGACGCGCTGCACACCACGGCGCCATCACGCGCGCGCAGAATGGTGGTGTCGCGCCAACTTGTCACGCGGCTCACGGATCGAATCCACGTGAAGACATGCAACTCGTCACCGGGAAATACTTCGGCGCGGTAGTCCACTTCGTGGCGAGCAACAAACCACATGCGGCCGCTCGTCAAGAGAAGTTCACGCGTATGCCCAAGTGAATCGGCGTGCAGTTCGGCAGCGCGATCGATCCAGCGCACGTACTCCACATTATTGATGTGCGCTACCTCGCGGCTCACTCCATCAGCGGACGGAACCAGCCGCAATCCAAACGGACGCGGGTGTGCAATGGAACTGCCGGTCGGTGGACGCAACGTAACGTCGGGAATAAGTGGCGCACTGTTCATGCGCGCGTCTCCAGCGCGGGGTCGATGGAGCGCAGGTACGTCCAACTAAAGATGCCAGTGGAGTGGCCGTCACTAAAGCGGATACGAACCGCGTAATTGCCAACCAGTTCGGCGCCGAGCGCGGTCAACGGACCGGTCGCTCGGCTGACCGGCAGGACGGTGAGCGGATTGCGGGCCATTTCCTCGCGCAAGACTTTGGCATCGGCGCTGGGGCTGCGGCGGCGCAGGTAGGCGATCGGAAAGAACGACTCGCGGCCATCGGCCCAGGTGATCGCAAGTCCCTTTTCTCGGTCAAGATCAAGGTGCGCCGGCGCGATCGCAGCCGCTGCCGCGGAGGCGGCGGCCGACGCCGAGGCCAAAGATTCTTCCGGTGATGCGTGGGATTCATCCGCGTGCATTTCCCGATTCTACGGCGCGGGCTGAGCGCCGCCGCTCGCTCTAGACTTCGGATGCGATGAACGTCCCAAACAACAACTCTGTAAACGCTGCCGGCGCCTCCGCCAATGCGGCGCGGCACACGCCTGCTGCCAGCGCCTCCGCGAACACCGCGCCGCACACACCTGGCGCTCTCAATGCGGCCGACCGGCTCCTTGCGCGGATCGAGGCCGCGGGCGCGCCCGTGTGCGTGGGTCTTGATCCGGTGGCAGAGAAGTTGCCCGCCATTCTTCGACCAGCCCCGGGTCACGCGGCTGCGGCGAGCGCGATCGGCGAATTCTCGCGTGGCGTCATTGACGCAGTGGCGGGGATCGTGCCAGCGGTAAAGATTCAGGCGGCATGCTTTGAGCGGCACGGACCTGCAGGCGTTGCTGCACTTGCCAGTGTTCTGGAACACGCGCGCACCGTTGATGGTCTTGAAGTCATTCTTGATTTCAAGCGCGGCGACATTGGTATCAGCGCCGAGCATTACGCTGCCAGCGCGCGCGACGCGTACCGTTCCGATTGGACCACGGTGAGTGCATACCTCGGAGCGGATTCGCTGACGCCTTTCGTCGGTGACGGTCACGGAGCGTTTGCCTTGGTGCGCACTTCCAATCCTTCGGGTGATGCTGTGCAATCATTGCGATTGGCTGATGGCCGCACCGTTGCCGAAGCGGTGGCGGACCTGATTGCATCGGTCGGCGCGGCTTCGCTCGGAAGCGCAGGATTCAGCGCGCTCGGAGCGGTGGTGGGTGCAACCAAACCAACCGATGCGGCCGCGTTGCGTGTTCGCATGCCGCAGCAGATCTTCTTGGTTCCGGGATTTGGCGCGCAGGGCGGTGGAGTGGATGATGTCTTGCCATGTTTCCGCGCCGATGGTCGTGGCGCGCTGGTCACTGCCAGTCGCTCAGTGATCTACGCGTTTGAGCCAGCGGATCGCGCCTGGCATGAGTCGGTGCGCCGCGCTGCTGAGGACCTTCGAACGCAGATTGGTTCTGCGCTGGGCGCCCGAGCATGAGTACGCGCGTAGTGGGTGCATTGCTTGCGGTGGCTCTGCTATTGCTTCTTGCGGTGCCAGTGGTCGCGCGGCGTACTGAGCAGGCAGTGCCTGCGGGCGCAGCCACGGTGATCATTGTCACGCCGAACAATGAGCAAATTCGCATGGAGTTCGCGGAGGGATTTGCGCGGTGGCATCGTGAGAAATTTGGCGCGCCCGCACAAGTCATTTGGAACATGCCGGGCGGCGCCACCGAAATCCGCAGGATGCTTGAAGCCAGTGCCACCGCATCGCTGCGTGATGGAAGTGCTCCGGGCGGCAGCGCTGACTTGCTGTTTGGCGGCGGTAGTTATGACTTTGAACAATTGACTAAGCCGATCAAGGTGGACGTGAATGGTGAAGTCCGCAGCACCACCGTGCTCATTCCAATTGACTTTCCTCAGGAGTGGCTCGATGCGGTGTACGGCCAGAACTCAATCGCGGGGCGCACGCTCTATGACCCAGGCCGAGCGTGGTTTGGTACCGCGCTGAGCGCGTTTGGAATTGTCTACAACGCGGAGATGTTGCAGCGCATGGGCGTTGCATATCCAACGGAATGGTCGGCGCTCGCGGATCCGCGCTTGCAGGACAGTGTGTCCTTGGTGAATCCCGCGCAGTCGGGAAGTAGTGCGTCAGCCATGGAGACCATTCTTCTGCGCGAAGGATGGCAGCGCGGCTGGGCCATCTTGCGGCGCGCTGCTGGAAATGCGCGTTCCATCGCTGCGGGCGGGCCGCGTACCCCGATGGATGTCTCGCAGGGCGACGCCGCTGAGGGTCTATGCATTGATTTCTACGGTCGCTATCAACAGCAAGCAGTAGCTGACGGTGGATCGCCCGGGCGCGTTGGATATGTTGATCCAGTTGGCAAGACCGCGATTGACCCGGACCCGATTGCGATGTTGCGCGGCGCCCCGCACCCAGAAACCGCGCGGCGATTCATTGAGTTTGTCCTGTCCCCTGAAGGTCAGCGCCTGTGGCAGTATCCCGCAGGTTCCCCGGATGGTCCGCGGCAATATTCCTTGCGTCGGCTGCCGATCAGTCGTGCGGTCTACGCAAGCGACATGCCACGATTCGTTGACAAAGTTGATCCCTGGAAGTTAGCGCGCGAGATTCCAAATCCGAATCCACACGTCCGTTCGTTTGTGGTGCCGATCTTTGTTGCCATGGCGATGGAGAATCGATCACTCTTACGTACTGCTTGGGCGCTGATTGCTGCGCATCCGGAATACCCGCTCGACGGACGAATGTTGCTGGCATCTGATGCAAAGGATGCCACACTGCGCGCCATGCTTGAAGCGTTCGACGCCATGCCGCCGGTGCCCGGTCCCAACGGCACAACCATTGATCTTGCGGATGAATCCACACTCGCTCAAGTGCGTGACGGTTGGATGCGCGGCAAGTGGAAAGATGCTGGCTTGTGGGGCGCAAACGACGTGCCTGCCGATGTCTTACGGCGCATACTTGCTGATGGGTTCAAGGCGAACCTGCAGCGCGTACTGACCATTTCTAGGAGTAGTGCGCCATGACCGCATCACAGCAGACCAAGCCGCCAACCGCATGCATTTTGTCCATTGGCGATGAACTAGTACTTGGAACCACCCTTGATACCAACGGACGCGTACTTTCCATCGCGCTCCGTGAAGCCGGTCTCGATGTCATTGAACACCGCACCGTGCGTGATGATCGCGCTGCGATTGTCGATGCATTTCAGTCCCTTGCAGGGATCGCCGCGGTGATCATTTCAACTGGTGGCCTTGGTCCAACGGATGATGACCTGACCCGCGATGCACTGAACCAAATCATTGACCACAACGCGGCGCAGGTTGAAGACGCGGTTGCTCGCGCGGATCTTGACACGTGGTTCGCGGGCCGTGGTCGAACCATGGCAGCGATCAATCTTCGGCAAGCGATGCGCCCGCGTTCAGCAAAAATCATCCGTAACCGTGAAGGCACGGCGCCCGGTCTTGCTGCCACGATCGGCACGTGTCGCGTGTATTGCTTGCCTGGACCGCCGCGTGAAATGATTCCAATGTTGGAGTCCGATGTGTTGCCAGCAGTGCGTCCGGCGGGCGCCCTGATGATTGCCAAGCGCACGCTTGGTTCGTTTGGTATTGGTGAAAGTGCTCTTGCCGAATTGCTTGGCGAGCGGATGACGCGCGGTCGTGAGCCGGCCGTCGGCACCACGGCGAGTGGCTCAGTGGTTTCCCTTCAGGTAGTGGCGCGCGGCGCGGATGCTTCGGCGCGCGCTGACGCAGAGATGACCGCATGCATGGCCGCGGTGACGCCCTATGGATTTGCTGCCGTTGACGCAAGTCTTGCATCGTCCCTGTTGACGGAATGCCGCGCGCGTGGGCGCACGTTGGCGGTTGCCGAAAGTTGCACCGGTGGCCTGATCGGCAGCATGTTGACCGCGGTGCCTGGCTCCAGCGATGTCTTTCAGGGTGGGTGGATCACCTATTCAAACGCCATGAAGGAAACGCATCTTGGCGTTTCGCCGCAGTTGATTGCGCAGTACGGAGCAGTGAGCCAAGAGACGGTCATGGCGATGGCTGAAGGTGCATGTGCACGTTCGGGCGCGTCGCTTGCCATTTCCGTGAGTGGAGTTGCTGGCCCTGGGGGCGGCTCGGCAGAGAAGCCAGTGGGCACCGTGTGGATCGGTCTGCATGACACGCAACTTGGCACGCGCGCGCGGCGGTTTGTATTTCCCGGTGAACGCGACATAGTTCGTGACCGCGCCGCAAAGACCGCATTGCAATTGGCGCGCTGGTTGCTGCGCGGCGAGGACGCACCCATGATTTGGGAGCGGGCGGGGGAACACGCCGGTGCGCCCGCCGACTCACACACCAGTGCCCGCGCCGATCACCAGCCGAGTAAACGCACCTCATGACCACCGCGCCCTCTGTTGATCCACAGGCAAAACCAGATCACCCAGTGACTGTATTTGTCGGTGTCGGATCAAATATGGGCGACCGACCCGCGCACATGGATCACGCCTTCCGCGCGCTGGCATCCACGGCGGGAATTCGGCTCATGAGGCAATCATCGGTTCATGAGACCGCACCCGTTGGACCCCCAGGGCAGGGTCCGTACCTCAATGCGGTGGCGGAAATCATTACGGATCTTTCGCCGCACGCGCTGTTAGCCACGCTCCTTGACATTGAAAGTCAGCGCGGCCGCGACCGCACACGCGAGGTTCGCTTTGGGCCGCGCACACTGGATCTTGACATGCTCATCTGGGACGCGGTGCTGCCCGGGTTTGTGCGTATTGACGCTCCGGGCCTGACGGTGCCGCACCCACGGATGCACGAACGATCATTTGTACTGCTTCCTTTAGCGGAACTTGACCCTGAAATTGCGCGCCGCGCGGCCGTGAGCCCCGTACACTTTGCTTCCGATTGAGACCATCGGGCGTGACCGATGCCAGTCAATTCCCTAGGAAACCCCATGCGCACTTCGCTCATTTCTAGTCTGGTCGGCCCGGCATCCATCCTGTCCGCCTCCGTGTGCGCCCCCGTGTGCGCCCAAGGCGTTATGCCTGCCCCAACCCGGATGGTTGGGCAAGTTGACCCGATCACTGGCATGCCATCCATGGCACCCAAGGCGATGGCGGTGCCATCCGCCGGATGGGCTGACGCTGACAAGACCGACTCTGCCGTAGCGCGCGGAACCGCCGCACTTGAAGCAGCGCAGAAGGCATACCAAGCAGCCAAGACGCTCACCGATCACACGGAACTCACTATCTCCATGCCCGACGGCGAGCAGAACGAAGTGATCGACATGAGTTTCGGCGCTGGTGATGACCTGATGGTCAAGATGGGCAGCCTGCAGATTATCTCAGCGGGAGGCACGGTGTACTTCGTTCCAGAACAGCCGGTGGACAAGTACCTATCCAGGAAGATCGAGGGCAACACCAACGCAACGCTCATCGCCATGTTGCCAGGATTCTCACTGCCCGCGCCAGCGTTGGCAATGCGTCAGCCTGCCGTTGGATCCAAGATCACTGATGCGTTTGCGATGGGAGCGAAGGGCGGCGTTGCCGTCAAAGGTTTCCGCGAGCGTGACGGCAAGCAGGAAGTGCTAGTCACTGGTCCAGCTGCAGATGGCGTGGTGTCATGCGACCCAAAAACTAGCATGATTTCTGGCTTCAGCATGATGATGACACCTGAAGGTCTGCCAGCCGACGTTCGCATTGGTTTCACGGTGAAGTGCGCGCCTTCCACTGCGGCCTTGACCACGCCGATCGCCTTTGATGCGGGTAAGCGCACCAATGTTTTCAAGTTGGAAGACCTGTTTGCGCCGCCTGCTGACGAACCTGCTCCCGGCATCACCATCAAAGACGGCCAGGTGGCTCCGTTGGGTGTGCTCACCCTGCTTGATGGAAAGTCGTTGGACCTTGCATCGCTCAAGGGGAAAGTCATCATCATTGATTTCTGGGCCAGCTGGTGCGGGCCATGTCGTAAGGGTCTGCCGGTTCTTCAGAAGTTTGCCGACTCAATGAAGGGTAACGATAAGGTTGTCGTGTATGCCGTCAATGTGTGGGAGCAACAAAAGGGCGAGGAGCTTTCCAAGAAGGTTTCTGAATTCTGGACCAAGCAGGCATTCACCATGAATGTCGCCATGGACACGGAGGCGAAGCTCATCACTCAGTACGGTATCGGAGCCATTCCTGCGTGCATCATCATTGGCCCAGACGGCATGTTGGTGAGTTCGCACATGGGTTTCGACCCTCAAATGGAGAACAAGCTGGCTGCTGATGTGAACAAGGCACTGGGTATCAAGGGTACTGAAATGAAGGATGGCACCGCTGCTCCTGAAACCAAAGCACCTGAAACCAAGGCACCCGGCCTCACCAAGTGATTTCCCTTCCGCAACTGGACGCCGTTCGCGCAGCTGATGCAGTTCGAGCCCGCATCGTTGCAGGTCTCGCGCAGGTTGGCTGCGCGGATGTTCGTGCGGACCGTGCGGGGCGGATGATTTACTCCACGGATGCAAGTCTCTTCCAAATCGATCCGCTCTGCGCCGTGGTTGTTCGCGATATCGACGAAGCTATTCGCGTGGTGCAGTGGTGCGCGGGGGAGGGCATTGCCATCTTGCCGCGTGGTGGTGGCACCAGTCTGAACGGCCAGAGTGTGAACGAGGCGGTCGTCCTTGATCTGGGCGCGTACTGTCGGCAGGTGATTTCGGTGGACGCCGAGCGTGGTCGCGCGTGGGTGGAACCAGGCGTGGTGCTCGACAAGTTCAACGCCGACCTTGCGCCGCTCGGATTGATGTTCGCACCGGACCCAGCCACAAGCAGTCACAACGCAGTTGGCGGCTGCATCGGCAACAATTCTGCCGGCGCGCACAGCATTATTTACGGCCGAACGGTTGAGAACCTCTACGCACTCGACGTGGTGCTCGCAGATGGAACCGTGCATCGCCTGCAAGAGGGTGCGTGTGATCGTGACCCGGCGCAGCGACGCATTGCCGAAGCCATGCGAGCGGTGCTCTGGCCGATCCGCGATGAAATCCGCGCTCGTTTCCCGCGGATTCTTCGCCATGTGGATGGTTACAACTTTGATCTGTTCCTAGACGGCCTTGAGCAGTCAACGCCCGGAACCATGGACCGCGTGAACTTGGCGCACCTCGTGTGCGGTTCAGAGGGAACGCTGTGCACCATTGTCGGCGCAGAAGTGAAGTTGGTACCGACACCAAAGGCAAAGGGTCTTGCCATCATGGGCTTCGAGTCTGTCGATGCGTCGCTCGCGGCGTTGGACGCCATGCTTGCTACTTGCCCTGCGGCAGTTGAGATGATTGACGATGTCATCATTGACATTGCCCGCGGCAACCGCGAATACGTCAAGTATGTGGAACTGATGCCGCGCCCTGAAGGTGTTGCGTTGGGCGCGGTGATGTACGTGGAGTATTTTGGGCAGACGCTTGCAGAGGTAGAAGGCAAACTCAGCGCGCTGCGCGAGCGACTTCCAAATCAGCCGATGGAGCAGTACACGGATGCCAAGCGCATGGCGGAAGCCTGGCGTTTGCGTAAAGCCGGCGAGCCGCTCTTGCACGGAGTAAAGGGATTGCGCAGGCCGCTTGGATTTGTAGAGGACACCGCAGTTGACCCTGCCAAGCTGCCCGGATTTATCAAGGAATTCAAGGCAATTCTTGCGGGGCACGGTACGCACGCCAGTTTCTATGCACATGCCAGCGTTGGTTGCTTGCACATTCGCCCCATGCTTGCGCTCACGGATGTAGGCGATCGTGAACGCGTACTGAAGATCGGCGAAGAAGTGACCGACTTGGTGGTGCGCTACGGTGGTGCCTTGAGCGGTGAGCACGGATCGGGACGATCGCGCACCGCGTTACAACTGCGATACTTTGGCGAGACGGTCTGCAACGCACTTGCCGCGGTGAAAGCGATTTGGGATCCGGCGGGCATCATGAACCCGGGCATCAAGATTGATGTCACGCGGCGCGCCATGCCCATTGAAGATTTGCGCTTGGCACCCAACGGCGTGCCCGTACATCCAGAAGCAAAGAACACCTTCTTCACCTATGAGAAGGAAGATGGATTTGGCCACGCGATCGAAATGTGTAACGGAGCAGGGCTGTGCCGGCGATTGCAGGGCACGGTGACTATGTGTCCGTCGTATCAGGCAACGCTTGATGAAAGACATTCAACGCGCGGGCGTGGAAATCATTTGCGTCTAGCGATCACAGGTCAGCTGGGCGTCAATGCAGCAGGCGGCGTGCACAACGCTAACGGCGCGCACAGCACGAACGGCGTATCGCACGCGCACGCGGACTGGAACCAACCCGACGTCCAAGACACACTTTCTCTCTGCCTCAGCTGCAAAGCATGCAAGAGTGAATGTCCGTCAAACGTTGATATCTCCAAATTGAAAGCGGAATACACCGCGCAGGGCTATGCCGCTGCCGGTCGCGTGCCGTTCCGTGCGCGCGCGTTTGGGCGTGTACGCGGCATCAACCGATTGCTTTCGCGCCTGTGGCCGCTAGCCAACCTCGCCAACCGCACCCCGTTTGTGCGCACCGTGCAGAACTGGGTGCTCGGTATCGACACGCGCCGTTCCATGCCGTTGTATGCCGAGGGTCTTGACCGTTGGTACGCGCGTCGCGGCAGCAAGGCAGCGCCCGGTGCGCCCGCGGTGGTGCTGTTCCCTGACTGCTTCACCATGTACAACGAGCCGCGCATTGGCCATGCAGCGATCGAATTGCTTGAAGCATTCGGATACCGCGTGGTACTGCCAACGCTCGGCTGCTGCGGCCGGTCCCTCATTTCAACCGGCATGCTTGCCGAGGCTTCGCGCACGTGTCGCGCCACCGCCGAAGGTTTGATGCAAGTCATGGAACGCGAACACGCCGTCGCCGTAGTTGGCTGCGAGCCAAGCTGCATGAGCGCCATTCGTGACGATTGGCTGGAACTCAAGATGGGTCTTGACGTGAAGCAATTGCGCGCATTGGCTGCGCAGAGCTTCATGGTTGAAGAATTCCTCGAGAAGCAGTGGGACGCGCACCCAACGCGCCCCGCGAAGCCCGCCTTCAACCCCGGCAAGCTTGCCTTGCACGCCCATTGCCACCAGAAAGCACTGTGGGGCGCGGAATCAAGCGCTGCCATCCTGCGTCGGTATTTCGGCACGGAGCTTGAAGTCTTGCAAACGGGCTGCTGCGGCTTGGCCGGCAGCTTTGGATTTACCGAAGAGCGCTACGACCTCTCCATGAAGATCGCCGAGCAAGCAGTCTTGCCAGCCGTCCGCGCGCGCCCCGGCACCATGGTCTGCGCCCCCGGCACAAGTTGCCGACATCAGATCCACGACGGAGCAGGGCGCGAGGCGCTGCATCCGGTGGAAGTGTTGCGCCGCGTGTTGGGGTGAGAGCGCGCCGATCCGCCACCCTGCCGCCCCGCGTACTCTCTCCTCAGTGAGTCCGCGAAGCCCCGTGATCCTCGGCTGCATGTTGGTAGCGCTACTAGCACGCGCGGCCTTCCCACGCGATGGAGATGTCACGCCCGCTCCCGCTCCCGCTCCCGCTCCCGCTCCCGCCCCCGCTCCCGCCCACCGCCTCGTCGTCGCCACCTTCGATGAGCAGGGCGTTCCCGCCGGTCTCGGCGACGTGGTGTCCGACATGCTGATCCGCGCGATCGACGCGCCGGGGTACCAACTACTCGAGCGGCGGCAGGTGAAGCGTGTGCTCGAGGAGCAGGCGTTCGCCACGAGCGACCTGACGCAGCCCGGCGAGGCGGTGCGCTATGGGCGGCTTGCCGACACGCGTTTCGTGATCGTCGGCACGGTCTACCGCGTGGACGGCGTGTACATCGTTTCCGCTCGTATGGTTGACAGTACCACCGGCGTGATCCAGGAGGCGTGTCGCGGAGTGGTGCAATTCCGAACGGTGGACGAGATGGCGTCTCGTGTTGCTGAGCTCGCACGCACGCTCGGTCTGCGAGTCGGTCCGTCGATGGTTGCGGGCCCAACCCCCGCCGGCGTTCGACCAGTCGATTCGCCGCGGGATCCCAATTCGATGCCTGCGCCACTCGCGCCACCGCTGTCGCCCACACAGTCTTCTCCCGCGCCGTCCGCGACGACTGCCGCGAGCACGGTCCGTGACTACCTCGAGCAGGTGGGCGACGCGGCGCGTTCCGAGATTCGGATCTCGCTCGAAGGCGCAAGGGGAACGGTCGAGGCTGGCGCCGCTCTCTGCTTCCGCGTGGAGAGCGATCGCGGCGGATTCCTTTCGCTCTTCGTTGTGGATGCCGACGGCGCAGTGGGAATGCTGGTGCCGAACGAGCGCGTCCGCGAGTTGCCCGTGCGCGCGCAGTCCGTCGTATCGGTGCCAAACGACTTGGGCTTCCGCCTGCTGGCACGACCGCCCTACGGCGCGACGCGTATCAAGGCCATCGTGACGAAGTCGCCGCTTCCGCTTGCAGGCTCCGCGAATGCGGGCCAGGTATTCCGTAGCGTCCAACTGGGTGAGGTGGTCAGTGGTGCCGGCACCGCTGTACGCGCTGACTGGGCGAGCGCAGAGATTGAGTTCTTGGTGGTACCTAAGAATGACGACGCGCGAAATGCAGCGCCGACAGCCCGCGTGCTCGCGACTGACGATCCGGCTCCAGTTCCGTCCATTCGTATCGCGGAAGCGTGGCCCTTGCTAAAGAGCGCCGCCGAGGCATTGAGCACTGACGGCAGCACGCTTTCAACACCGAACCTTGCCGTTTTACGTTGGCCGTTGAAGAGCCCGTTCGATTCTCATGTCGACATCGGTTGGCGCCAGCCGGCGCCGGATGCTCGGCCATGTAGCGTCCGCATCGGCGTGGTCGACGCGGACTTCGACCCAGACGATCCGTTTCTGTTGCGCTCCTTCGCTTTGCTTACGGCGGATGTTCGTGAGGAGATGCGTGCGGAGATCCGCCGCAACGGGCGCGCCCCGTTCCGCCATGGCAATCGCGTTGTTTCGATCATTGGCGGTGATGCACCGTGGTTGCCGGGGGTGCTTCCTGGCGTACAGATTGTCCCCATTCGGATCACCACCACCGTTGATGCCCCCGCATACCGCGCGCCGCGCGGCGGGGCCGACGAACTGCTCGTGGCGCTTCGAAAGGCGCTGGCCGCGGGTTGTCGCGTGGTCAATCTCAGTTTGTCTGTTCCGCTTGACGCCGATTCGCTGCGAACTTTTCAGGCGGATCCCGTGTGGGACGAGCTCGAGCGCGCGGGGATCGTGGTGGTCTGTGCCGCAGGGAATGCGAACGAGAACCTCGATGAGCATCCGGTTTACCCGGCTTGCCTGGAGAGACCGAACATTCTTTGCGTGGGAGCCGTTGGTCCGGATGGACTGCGTTCCACTTGGGACGGTCAGGGCTCCGCGCGTGGGCGCCGAACCGTCGATCTCGTCGCTCCGGGCACTTGGATCCCAGTAAGTGACGGTGGCGGGGTGGCCGACCTGGCAAACGGTACTTCCTACGCCTGCGCTTTCGTGACCGGCGCCGCCGCACGGTTGATCGAACTGAACCCGGGGATTTCCTCCGCGGACGTGGTTGCCCGCCTAGTGGCGGAGTCCCGATCCCTGCCGGCGCTGGCTGAAAGTGCCCGCGGCGGGTTGCTGAAGTGGCCTTCCTCGGTTCCCTGACCGGGTCACGCGGGTCACCCAAAATAAATTCGTCGACATCGTGCAAGAGCCCCGGGGGGGTTCGTCCTCCTTGCGAGGCAGCCTCGTGGCTGCTCATTAAGTGTTCCGGCAACGCACGAGGAAGACCCATGCGAACTCGATTGATCTGGCTGACCACGGTAGCTACCACCCTGACCATTGGCCTCGGAGGGTGCTCTGGCGAGCGCCAAGAAATTTACAACAAGGCGATGCGCTCGACTGTCTCGGACCTGAGGTCCGGCGATATCGATGGCGCCGCGTCGACCCTTGAGACCGCCCGTACCTACGCAGACGACAGCGAGCAAAAGCATCGCACCGCCGAGCTAGGTCTGCTGATCGACGGCGCGCAGGCCTACTGCCGCGGTGATCGTGCGCAGGCCGGGACCACCTGGTCCGGAAGTACAGCCCCTGAGTTTCGTCGCGCCATCACCTCCAACCAAGATTCGCTCGGTGTCACTCTGACCACCGCCAAGAAGAACTGAGACCAACCATGAAACCATTTATGACTGTCGTCCCGCTCTCGCTCATCTTCTCTAGCACTGCCTTTGGGCAGGCTGGTGCAGAGGGTGATGCATCGCTCCTCTACCCGACTACGCTGGCTGCTGCGGCTCCCGCAGCTCCTGTTGCTGCGCCCGCAGCGAAGCTCGCGGCGCCTGCAAGAGCCATCTCGCAGGTGGCGTTGGCATCTGTACCGACCGCGGCACCGGTGGTCGCGTCACCCGCGCTCACGCAGGGACCTCGCATGCAGTTGGCGAAGCCCGGCAAGGGCAATATCGCCGACTACGACTTCGGTGAGGTTGTCCAGGCGCTTCGTAACTCGGTCCAACCATTGGCGGGAGAAATCGGCAACGGCTTCCCGCGCTTTGTTGGTCAAATCGATGACGCGATCGCGCTCATGGAACAGGGTCGAAACACAGAGGCTGTGGCCTTGAGTGCCCAAGCGATTGACGGCGTCTTGGCCTCACGCGATGCCGTGGTGAATCCACTCTGGGAGGCGCAGTTCTATCTCAACGAGCAGATCGCCGTGGTTCGTTCCAAATTGGCGCAGTCTCTCACAACGAACGACCCGACGACCGATGCCGGTAAGGCGACTGCACAGTCGGCGCAAATGCTTGATCAGATCGCCACACGCATCTCGCAGACCAAGGACCCAGTGCGCAAGCGTCAACTTGTTGCGCACTACCGCACCATGCGCACGCTGACCAAGGTGCGTGCGAACTCGCTGCACATGAGCCCCGACCAGCGCAAGCTTTGGTTCGGTGTCCTCCGCGTCCTCGAACAGGCATCCGTGGCACATCAACAAGTGCTCATGGGCTCCGAAACTCTGTTCGCGCAACTCGACGGCACTGGCAGTCAGCTTCGTGATTACCTCGGCCTGATGCAGACGATGGCAGGCGTCGACTCGCTGCTTGGCTCTGTCCAAGGCGGCGGCATGCAGGGCTTCGTCGAGGGCATGAAGACGCTCCAGGACCAAATGGAATCGTTCTCTGAGTCCATGCAAGGTGCACTCGAGTCGAGCATGGTCGACCTCGAAACCCGCGTTGACTCAATTCAATCTACGTCGTCGGATGACGAGGGCGGTCTGTTGACGCCGACTTCCATCGACGACGAACTCAAGTCCCGTATCGATCGCATATCGCCTTCTGGCGCCAACTAAGGAGTAATACCAATGTCTACCAACCAATTCGCCCTCGCCATTGTCTGCGCAGCATGTGCCTGCGCACCTTCCCTAGCCACCGACGTACCTATGGAGGTTAAGTCAGAGTTCCGTCAGAACGTCGTAAAGCGTGACCACCTGATCCGTCAACTTGTATCGATTGACTCGAAGGCCGCCGATGCGGTCGTCGCGGGCAAGGCACCTGTTTCGCTTCATGCACAGCAGACCGAGCTGCAAGACAAGATCGACTTACTGCAGTTGCGGATCGAGACCATGGCTGTTCGCTGGAACTTGGACATTCCCCAGCCACCGAAGCCGGGGTCTGACGAGATGAGCGAGTCAGTCCTGTCAGAGAAGCGCATCGATACCGCGTTCACGACTGGCCGCGAGCGGACTGATCGTGCCCTGCAGGACCGATGCCGCCAGATGCTCGCAACGATCGACTACGAGACCTTTCTTGTGAGGCCTCTATGAACCCTCTTCAACACGGCGATGCCGGCTCCGGCCGGGAGACCGCGATTTTCGTTGCCGTCGCCGTTGCTGCGCTGCTCGAGTGGGGATTCGAAGCGTGGTCGAAGGTCCGGTGCCGCAGGTCGCGGACCGGGATTGGCGGCTTGGCCCGTACCTACATCGACGCGTTGCCCATGCTGGGTTTCCTCGTCCTCGTGTTCAGCGTGACCAACGGCTTCGGTGGGCTGAATCCGGCAACGGCTGCAGTAGGTGGTTTGGCATCGATCATCTTGCTTGTAGTAATCGGCGGTGCAGCGGGCCTCGTTCTCGAGGGATCCTCTGGCGAGGAGATGGAGTTGCGATGACACGGATTCGTACATGCTTCGTGGTGTTTGTCTTGTTGGCTGCGACATCACCGGCCATCGCCGCTGGCGCGGGTACCGAGCCAGGCAGTTCGCTCTCCGGCGTCCTTGCGCGTACGAGCATCGCGCACATTTTCTTTCAGGGCGGCCTGATCATGTGGCCCCTGCTCATTGCCTCGTTCATCGCTATGACCGTAGTGATCGATCGGTTGTTGTTTATGGTGGGGGAGCGGCGCCAGCGGAGCGAGCAGCAGTTAGGAACGTTCTTTGCAGAGGTGGGTCGTGGGAACTTGGTTGGGGCGATCGAACTGGCGCAGAAATCAGGCGACGCAGTCGTTGCGACGCTCGGATACGGACTCGAACATCGCGACCAGTCGCTCCCTCATGCTCTGAGTTACGCCGAGAACAGGATGCTGCGGCGATACCGGCAGGGGATCGCCGTGCTTGACACGGTGATCACGCTGGCACCGCTGCTTGGCCTACTCGGAACGGTGACCGGCATGATGGGGTCGTTCTCGGTGATCGGCGGCGATGTTAGCTCGGCGGCGGGGATTACTGGTGGCATCGCAGAGGCGCTGATTGCGACCGCCTTTGGTCTCTGTATTGCGATCGCAACGCTGATTCCATTCAACTACTTGAACAACTGCGTGGAGCAACTCGAGGTCGAGATGCTGACGGCCGGCAATCAACTGCGACTCCTAGTGGAGGGCGGCAAGGGGTCGGTACCACAGGAATTAGTTGGGGGATCCCAAGATGCAAAGTAGCCGTCGCGGTCGCAAAGGCGCTCGCATCGAGATCATCCCGATGATCGACATCGTCTTCTTCCTACTGGCGACATCCATGATGGTTTCGCTTGGGATGACGAAGAACCAGGGCGCAAACGTCTCACTCGCGGGCGCGTCGACGGCCGAGTCTTTGGGCGACGAGCAAGCGATGGCGCAGGCTGTGACGCTGAGTGTCGATGGACACGGTGGACTCTTCCTTGACAAGGAACCCATCACCCGCGACGAGCTTCCCGCGCGCCTTGTCGCGTACATGCAGTTGAGCACTGATCCGCGGGTGATCATCTGCAGCGACAGTGGTGCGGAGTTCAAGGATGTCGTATCTGTCCTTGACGAAGTCAGAAAAATCGGAATCGACAAGGTCGGTATTAGCACGTCGAAGGAGTGACTTGCCATGAAGAGAACGCTTACCATCGTATTTGCCGCGCTTTGTGCTCTCGCGGTGCACGTATTCGTCCTGATGTTTGGCGGGGTGCTTGCCGCGCCAGCCGCGAGTCACCGCGGCACGGAGGTTCGGAATGTCGAACTACGTCCCGGTCCAAAGTCGCCGGACCGCGCTCCGGCGGCGCCAGCCGCGGACGAGCCGAAGACGCCCGAGAGTTCCTCGACGGCGGAGGTACTCGCGAAGGCCGACGCGCCCGCAAAGTCCGAGGCTCCGACTGATGCGGCGGCCCCGATGAAGACGGAGACGCCCAAGGCACTGGACGCCACCAACAAGGAAACAAAGTTGGCCAAGACGACTGCGACTGAGCCGGCGCCCGCAGTCACGTCCGCACCCCCACCGGTTGCGGTGGCTCCGCAGGACTTCGGACCTGCTCAACTCGCCGCAGCGCAAGCTCGCGATGCTGACGTGGGTGGAGGGGACGGCGAGTTGAATCCCGCTGCAGGCGCAACCGCTGCAGTGGCGTCCGTAGAGCCATCCGCGGCAGCGTCCGATGACGCGGCCGAGTCCCAGGCGTTAGAGGAGCCACTCCCGATTAGTCCGATGCCGGTTCCAACGGTTACTCCATCGCCTGTGAAGCCTGCGGTTCCGGAGATTGCCACTGCGGCGCCGGAGGTTCGCCCCGCTCCGCAGTCCCCGCATATTCCAAGTCTGTCGTCGCCCAACCGCATCGGTCCTGCATGGAGTGCTGTTGCTGCCCGGATCGGGCCAGTGCCTCCTTCGTCGGGCGTTGGTCCGGTGGTAACCGTGACGCCTCGACGGTCTCGCGAAATCCCGCCAGTGGACATTCTTGCTGCAACTACGCGTACCCAGGTTCCCTATCGGCCGCTCAATCTCGGTGGCCGCGCGCCATCGACGGCGGCACTCGGCGCATTCGTAGCACCGGAACCAGCTGTGACACCGTCTGTTTCCAAGGTCCCGGTCGCCGCACCAGTTGCTGCAGTGGTCGCTCCGGCTGCGCCCGTTTCCAGCGTGGCAACTCCGCGTACCGGCGCCGCGCGATCAGCCTCAGTGGGCGGTCGTTCCGCGGGTACGACTGCTGCTACTACTACTGCTGCTGCTCCGGCCCGGAGCGCAGGAGCGGCACGCGCAGTTGCTGGTCCGCCGTCGGCGAAGACTTCGGCTGTCGTTCGCAGTTCCGGTGCCTCCGGCAGTGGTGGCCCTGGTGGCGGCCAACCCGTGGATCGTGGAACACTGGCGCCTGGGGCGCAGGTCCGACAGGAGCCGGTGGCTCGCATCGCGTGGGGCAACGCAGACGAGGCCTCGCGCATGATTGACATCGGACGGATGCAGCTGGTGACCGTGGATTCGGACCTAAAGGTCGTCGCGGGGATCGATGGGCAGGACGGGGCGTGGACTCGCACGTCCGCTCCCGCGCAGATGGGCTCGTACTCCAATCGCGTCCGCGTGGTCGACCACGTCGCGGGGTTCGCGGGCCAGTCTTCACTATGCGGTCCTGGCGAGCATCTGGCCGTGATCGTGCCGGTTGGCCTTGACCGACGCATTGAAAAAGCAATGGATCAGGCAGCGCGGCGGGAAGGACTGTCGCGCGACCTGGTGACAGCGTGTTACGGTCGGCTGGTGATCCAGGCGACCGGGATCGAGTTCGAAGTAGATCGAGTTGAAAGAAGGAATACACCATGATGAAGTCAGCAATGATTGGCGCCGTAGCAGGGTTCTTCGCCTTTTTGGCCGCGTGGGTCGGATGGGGGTATGTGACCGGCAAGTTCGATAGGACGATTTCTCCTGCTCGAGTGGTCATGAAGCCCGCGTCCGCGCCGTCCGCGCTGCCGGTCGTCATGCCCGCGTTGGGTGCATCACCAAGTCCGAACCGTACCGATGTGGGATCGGCCGTGGCAGTCGCTCGATCATTCGAGCGATTCGAAGGAACTGCCGTTTCGGCTATTGAGTTGCCCGCCGTGCCCGTGCCCGTGGCTGCCAAGTCTGCGCCGTCAGTATCCACGGTGCCCGCGCCTGCAGTGGTCGCGTCCGTGCTGCCCGAGCAACCATCAGTGGGGCCCACCGTTGTTCGCACTGTCATCTCTACGCCGCCCAGCCCAGTGGTCGCGTCGCCGGTCGAGTCGATCGCACCAGCCGTGGTGGCAGTCGCCGCTGTGGCGCCGACTGTGCCCGCTCTACTTGTGAGTGTGTCGAACGATGCGCCGTCGGCGGTTGCCCCTACGCGCACTTTGGAGGAGTCAGTTGCCGCGCCACAGCCAACGCGATCCGAAGCGGATGTCGCGCGGTCTCAGCAGGCCATCGCTAAGTTCGCAGCCGCGCAGGATGCGCTTCGCAACTTCCGGCTACAGATGCCCGCGATGCAGGCGCCGGCAACAGTCGCTGCATCGGAGTCACGGGTCGTCGCGGCGAGTGCGCCGACGCCGGATTCACCCGCCGTTCAGCCAACCGCTATCCGTCAAAGGAATATTCCGCCCGCTGCAACTGCAAGTGCGCCCGTTCCGCTCGTCTCCTTTCCAGGCAAGAGTCCCGGCGACGCAGCGGGTCTGACTGAACTTGACACGTTGTCTCGTGCCGCGGAAGCCATGAAACGTCTGTCTAAGAAGCTTGGATCTCCTCGCATCCGCTGAACTGCCATGAAACTTCTCGCGACTTTCCTAGTCCCCGATCAGATCCGCTTGCGCGGGAACGCTCGTGATGCCCTCCGCTACCATGCGTTTGATGATTCCGGTCCCGGTCGAGAATTGGTTCCAGGCGGCTCGCAGCCGCTGGCCGACGGTGGATTGGCCACTGTCGCGGTACTTCGCCCATCTGGGCTCGGATCACCCGAAGCATCCCGAGGATGTGTTTCTGGGCGGGGCGGCATCGGAACGGTTGCAGGAAGCCTGGGAGGTGATCCACTTGGAGGTCCGTCCCGAGGTGCTTCGTCGGGTAATGCGCGTGTCGCGCCGCTCGGAAGCGCCGGAGGACCTGTGGGCGGAAGCACTGGCTCGCCTGATCTCGGAAGACTCAGAGGGTCTGGCTCTCACGGATGGTCGTCGTCCAGCGCGGATTCGTCGGTTTCGGGGAATGGTGCCGATGCCGGCGTACATCGCGGTAGTCGCGAAGCGGATCGCCTTCGACCAGATTCGCAAGGCGGCGCGCGTCAAGCTTGGGCTGGATGGCGACCAGTTGCACCCGGGGGAGACGGGTTCCCGACCACCCCTTCCACAGGAGGAGGCGGAGTCAATGGAACTAGCGGATCGCTTCGCAGTGGAGTTCGCATCTGCATTCCGTACTTTGACCCCGACACGCCAAGCACTGCTTTCGCTCGTGTACGGCCATGGGATGGGCAAGGCCGATGCGGGGAGGGTCTTAGGAATGCGTGACTACGAGGTGTCACGTGAACTTGGTGCTTCGATACGCTCGCTCCGCGATCGCCTCGATGTGGCGAATCCCGGAACATGGACGCAAACTGCTACTGAACGCTGGACGCGCGCATGGGCTGCGCTTTCGGAATCCACGGAAGGAGGAATCCGTCATGACACCTGACTCAATCGATCCCGCCCGCATGCATGCGGCCATTGAGCGCGCGCGTGGGTCATTCCCCGCCGACGATGTGACCGACGAGACCCTTGCCGTGGTGATCGAGGATGGCATCGATGCGCTTGCGGCAAACGAACGTGCTGCGGTCTTGCGTGCCATTGGGTGTGATCCTGCGCTCGGCGCGACGGTGGCTGACTTGACAGCCAGAATTGCCGTGACCGGTGAGTTGCGCATCTTGGGTATGCGCCGGGAAGCATGGCGCGCGGCATTGGCGGCTTGTGCCGTCCTCGCGGTTGGTGCAAGCATGTGGGTATTCGTAGTGCCTGCGTCGACGTTCCATGAGGTGCAGATTCTTGACTCCACGCCCGGCTCCGTTTCAACATCCGAGCCGAGCTTTGCAGAATGGTTCGGAGGTGCGCCGCTTCGAACGACCGTCGGCGCACTGATGGTCCTCTGTGGTCTCCTTGCCATCCCTTCGTTCTGGCCTTTCCGAACACCGGGTGAACCAGGACGCGGGCCGGGAGGTCTGTGAGCAGCGCGCTGCGAGCAATTCTCTTCGTGTTCCTTGTGTGCTCGGGCCGGACCGCCCTTGGCTCAGAGGATCTTCGTGTTGCCTTTGTGAGTCAGGTGCGCGTCGCCGACGTCGACCATTTGGATATTCGAATGGCCGGCGGTAATGCGGTGCTCACACGCTTGGGTATCGATGCGGGACCGGTTCGCATGTTGGGTGCCGCGTGGCTCGCATCTGAACGCCGGTTCATGTCGGTGGCCGGTGGTCGTGACGCCGACGGTTGTTACGAGGCAGTGAGTACAGATGCGCTCGTCGTGCAGTCACGCCTTGGGTTACTTGAGGCACAGTTCCAAGAGTTCGGCGAGCCCGTGCTCTTGGTCGAAGCTGAGCGCCCGGAAAGTGCGGACGATCAGCGTGCCGCCGCACAACTACAGCAGGGGCTCGCGAAATTCGGAATGATTGCGGTCGATGCCGAGGCTGCGCGTACTCGTCGACGATTGTTAGCTGATGCTGCGGTTGAGGACGGCATGACTGCGGCGGCGGGTCGCGCGGCGATTGATCGCCCGGATGTCGACTTCGTGCTCCGTATCCGCTGGTCAAAGCGTGACGAGCGGGAAAGTGCGTCCTACGGCATTCCACTCTCGGCGTGCGAGATCACTATCGCATCGACGCTGCTGAGGATCGGGAACCAGTCGTCTGTGCCAGTGACCCCGGGGATCGGGGCGGCACGTTCGCGGTCGATTCGTGCGGCCGATGTCGAAGCGGAGCGGATTGCAGTCGATGACGCAGTGCTTGCGGTGGCAGTTGCAACGGCGAGTGAATGGATGGCACTCGCTGTTGGAGAGCGTCCGTGGATCATCGAGGTGCAGGCGCCGAATGGAATTGATCCGGCCGCAATCGCGGGACCTGGGCAAAGTGGCGAAGTCGTGGTGCTCGAGGATCGACCGGGGATCGGCGCTCTCATGCGCGTGCCGGGACCGATGGCGCGAGAGATTGCGTCGGGACCGTTGGTCGGACAGGTGCTTCATCGGCGTCCGGGATTTGTCCTGATTGCAGGTGGGGCGGCAGAACATCAGAGCCGTGCGGCATGGTGGATTGGTGGCATTGTTTTGATCGCGGCGAGCAGTGCAATTGCTTGGCGCGTTAAGAACCTATCCGCGCGCGGGGTTGCACGGAGTACACCGCGGGTTTAGTATCCGGCGGCTCAGGTGCGCGGGGCGCCAAGCACAGCCTTCGGAACCGTGGGGACCCGGCTGACCTCCCGCTTCGTTCATAGAGACCTAAACAATGCGAGTTCTCATTTGGTGGTCACTGGCAACGTTGGTGACGGTCGCACAGCCTGGCTGTACCACGCCGTTTCATACCGCGACCGACGCGCACGCGAAGGGAGAGTTCGACAAGGCGCTCGAACGGGCGGAAGACCTAGTGCCGACGCCGACGAAGGACGGGAAGTTGACGATCGACGCTCGCTATGACCGCGATCGCCTATGGGTCGGGCTCGAGAAGGCGAAGATCTTGAGCGATGCGGGGAAGATGGACGAAGCTGTGGATCTCTTCGATCATGTCCGCCGTGAAGCGGAGTTCCTGCGCCATATCGAGTCGGCATACGCAAACAACCCTGTAGACCCGGCGAACTGGGACTTCGAGCAGCTCATGGCGGACCTCAGCCAGACCGTGGTGGGAGCCGACCAAACGGTGTTCCTGCTGCAGCCGCACGAAGAGATCCTCTGTAATACGTATGCCGCGCTCGACTGCCTACTACAGGGGCCGGATTCTGCCGACAGCAAGGCCGCCGGGACATTCGCGTACGAAGCCCGACGACTGCAGCAGTTTGCACTTGAGGACTTGAAAGCGGCGGGCTATGAAGTGAAGGAGCCGCCGGCGTCTCGGATGGACGGAACGATCATCAGTGAACTTCCGGATGGGCAGTCATCGAACTTCAGCGTCACCCAGATCTTCACGCTCGGCGATTTCTCGGGTGCAAAGGAGGAAATGAAGAGCGTGATTTCGTCAGCGCGCGCCGTTGGTGCCGCGAATCCCGTGGTTGCGTTCAGCTCGGTGGTGCAGTGGGCCACATTTATGCAGTCGTCTAAGGCGATTGATGCTGGGGGTGCTGCCAAACAGGTGGCTGAAGATTGCGGAGCAGCCGAACTCGCAGCCGAGATGAAGCGCCTTGCGAGTGCACCGTCCGACTATCCGTTCGTACTGTTCTTGGTAGATGCTGGTCGTGGCCCGGTCCGCCGTTCGTTCAACGTGCGGCTACCGATCGTCATCCCGAACGTGTGCGCTGCCGATTTCCGGGCCGTTTATCCAGCTCTTAAGTTCCGCACCGAGGACCGACCACGAGACATCCGTGTCGGCACGCCGGGGGATATGCGTCCTGCCGCGGCGCTTGATTCGATCGACGCGATCGTTGCCCGCGATTTCCGGCGCCGCGAAGCGGAACTCTGGTGGATGCCGACAATCCGTGCAGGCATGAGGACCGCAGCAAGCCTTGCCATCCAAATCCAGCAATCCAAGGAGAAGGACAAGACGATAAGCGTGGTAGCAGCCTTCGCCTCGGTCGTGGTTGCCGAGGCGGAGCAGCCTGACTTGCGTGCATGGACTACGTTGCCTGCTACCCAGCACGCGGCGCTGATTAAGCGTCCGGCCAACGGCAAGGTTCACGTCGAGCTTGCTAGCCCGGGTGCCTCGAGCGCAATGGATGTCGATGTTCCGGAAGGTTCCTCGATCATATACATTCGTGCATTGACCCCGACGCTCCGCTACTCTCGGGTCGCTCCGTTGTTTGCCGGCGATAATCAGCCTGCGAAGCCTCAGGTAAATTCGGCGTCGGCTCCGGTTGCGCCGACGGTTGCCAACGGCGGTATGTAACCCGATGCCTGTTTGGCGCAATCAATGAGACATCCGACGTGACCACCGCACCACACCGTTCCAAGCCGACCTTCCTCACTCGCCTCCGCTCCCGCTTCGACAACAGTTTCACGAGTGGCGGAGGGTTTGTGCTTCTGATGTTCATGGCGACGGTGCTACTCGCCGTAGTCATGACATTGATCCAAGCGCTGATTTCCAAGGTCAGCTTCTTGAATGGACCTGCTGCGGGGCAGGGCACTTACTTCGAGGCAGTCTGGAGTGCGTTTTCCAAGATCGTTGATCACGGCGAGGAACCGAGTTGGGGCGAGCGAATCATCGCAATCCTGTACTGGGCCATCGGCATTGCCATCACCGGCACGATCATCGGATTCATCACCAGCCGCATACAACGACTCGTGCAAGTGCTGCGCAAGGGTAGGAGCCCCGTCGTGGAGTCTGGACACATACTCATCCTGGGTTGGTCACCGCGCATCTTCCCGATACTTGCGGAGTTGGCCATCGCCAATGAGAATGTTCGCCGTCCGCTCGTGGTGGTGTTCGCCGACCGTGAGCGCGAAGCCATGCAGGATGAGATCGCGGTGCGTGCACGCAAACTCGGAAACTTGCGGGTGATCACTCGTCGTGGTGATCCGACCAGTCCGTCCGATCTCGTGCGCGCAAACATCGCGGGCGCGCGATCCATCATCGTTTTGAATGCCGAGACGGGGGACGCCACTGCTGTTTCGACCGTCTTGGCGATCCGTGCGGCGGTTCCAACGAACACTGTTGCTGTAGTCGTAGAGGTCGAAGACGCCGCAACAGCATCGGCGCTGGTAGCCGTTTCGGGCAGCGAGTTACTTCCGGTGCGCCCCCAGGAGCTCGTTGCGAGGGTGACCGCCCAGGCGAGCCGTCAACCGGGGCTTGCAGCCGTCATGATCGATCTTCTCGATTTCGACGGCGACGAGATCTACATGACGGCCGTCCCGGAATTGGCGGGTCGTACCTATGGGGATGCACTCGTGTCATTCGACGAGGCCGCCGTGATTGGATACCGCGACGCGGCCGGTTTGGCCGTCCTGAATCCATCGCCGTCCGTGGTCCTGCCGAATGGCGTCACCATCATTTCCATCGCGCAGGACGACGATCGGATCCGCTTTGTTCGCCGCGATTCGCTTCCGAGCGTTCCTGTGCCCCCGGCTGTACCTGCCCGCGCTCCTGCACCCGAATGCATCCTCGTGGTCGGATGGTCGCCGATGGGCCGCCTTGTACTCGAAGCGCTTGTGCCCTTTCTACCCGAGGGATCCTCGGTTCATGTGGCCGCGCGCGAGGAGTTTGTCCCGCCGTCGGAGCGTGCAATTGCGCAGATCGGCGGCATGCCGGTCCGCTTCACCATGTTGACTGCCGATGTCCGCGACCTCGATCGCGTGATGGATGAGGTGGCGCCTGACGAGGTGGTTGTACTGGGGTACCGCAGCAAACTCTTGGCCGCTGACGCCGATGCGCTGACGATGCTCACGATGCTCCACCTACGACGTTGGCTAACTGAGCGGGGCGGCAAGCACGCACGTCTCATCGCCGAGATTTTAGATTCCCGGCGTGCTGAGTTGGCAAAGCAAGCAAGCGCGGATGACTTGGTGGTGAGCGACAACCTTGGCGCGCTCATGATTGCGCAGTTAGCAGAGAACCCCGCGCTCGCCCCAGTGTTTAATGACCTGTTTGACGCGGGAGGCGCGACGGTCAACGTGGTCCCCGTCACGCGATATGTATCGGCCGGCACCAAGATCTCCTTTATGGAACTAGTGCTTGCCGCGCGGGAGCACGGCGAATCTGCCATTGGCTACCGGGGCGGAGCGTCCGGCGATGTACGGATGAATCCTGGCAAGTCCCAGCATTTCACGGTGGACGAGTCCGATGGATTGATCGTCATCGGGATGCTGACCTGATCTTTCCGTGCATGCTGCCCCATTAAACCGTGCCATCTGCGATGGTTCCGTGTTACGTGGCTTGTCGTCTTCGTGGGACTCGCTATTCTGCAATGGATGCAACTGAAGCGAATCGAACAGGGGATTGAAGCGACGCTCTTCGCAAGCCGATGGCTGCTTGCGCCGCTCTATCTTGGATTGGCAGCGGTGCTGCTGCTCATCGCGATTCAGTTCGTGCACGAGCTCGTGCATCTTGTCCCCCAGGCGCTCCACATGGAGGAGTCCAAGATGGTGCTGGCGTCTCTCGCGCTCATCGACTTGGTACTCCTTGCGAACCTCGTGCTCATGGTGATGCTGAGTGGCTACGAGCATCTAGTCTCGACTATTGACATCGCGGCTGCAAAGCGCCCGGCATGGCTCCTCAAGCTCGACTCGAACGGGTTGAAGGTCAAGCTTTTCGGATCCATCGTGGGAATCTCCGCCATTCATGTGCTGCGTGCGTTCATGGACCTTGGGACGATGCAGGGCGCCGATCCTGCACAATTGGCGGAACGTCGCACCACTCTTGGCTGGATGCTCGCCGCGCATGCGGTGTTCGTGCTGAGCGCTTTGGCTGTTACGTTTGGCGCTCGGCTCTCGAAGCAGGACCACCGCCCTGCTGATGGCGCTTCGCAAGTTTAGGCACGATCAGGCTCAGGCGATGCTGAGGCGGGCGGGGCGAGCGCCCCACTAGTGACGCATTGCGGCTTCTGGACCCTCATTCCGCCAGCCGCGCCAATTCGTCCTGCAGCCGCTTCCAACGCGCCTGCGTCTCGTTGGTCTGTGGCGCGCCGGATGCATCCGTCGTTGGCACGAAGGAGTCCTTCGCGATCTGGCGGCACACCGAGGCGCGCACTTTCATGTCACCATTCGCGCCTTCCCACGCGGCCTTTGCGGCGTGGAGGCGTTCCATGACGACAGCGAGTGCGGTCGGCTCGTATCCCGCCGCGGCGGCGAGCGAAATGCCTCGGAGGTCGGCGGAGGACTCGCACGCCAGATTGCCGTGCATCGCGGTACCGGCAACTTCCTGCGCGATTTGGTCGAGGGTCCAACTCTGCATGTTTTCTAGCGACTTCGCCTGCTGCTTCTGCATTTCGCGCACCAGCGCCGCCTTGACTTCCGGGCTGAGTCTCATCTGTTGCGCAGTTTTCTCGGCGAAATCCTCCGCCGCCTGCTGCGTCGGCTCTGCGATCAACTTTTTCAGTTGCTCCGGGTCGCGCAGCGATTCAAGCCCGCGAGATTTCGCTAGCCGCAGGCCGTGGCGCTCCTCCAGATGCGCGATCGCGTGCCCGAGGACCGCAGCGAGCTCGTCCTCGTTCCGCATGGCCCGAATCATGCCGGTGGTCACCACGATCGGCCCTCCGGGGACTGCCATCGCATTCGCGTTGGCGTCCTGTATGACGAGGAAGTCGAGCACTATCGCCGGGAACGGATTGGTGGAGTGCACGGCCACGCGGTCCCCGACCCAATTCACGTAGTGCACGATCGCATCGTCCCCGCCGAGCAGCTTCGCGCCGCCTAGCACGCGGGCCATGCAGGCATGGCCGAGCAGGCGCTCTTCGACCTGCGTGAGGTTTCGGCGGCGCAATAGGGAGTAGTCCAGGATCTGCGCGACCGCCATAGTCTGCGCGACGTCCGCTTTCGTCGCTATGCCGAGCGTTCCGAACATCGCCGCCGCGTGATCGGTCGCCTTCGTCGTTTCTCCGGGCTCAGTCGCCTTCGCCACCGCCACGCGTGCCTGTGCCTCTGCCTGTGGGTCGAGCGTTTCTAAGGGTTCGCCCATCTGGGGCAAGTCGGGCATTGCGGCGGCCGTGCCGAAGGGATCCCGAGAAGCGCCCGGGTTACTGGGGTGTGTTGCTGACGCGACGACCAGCTTGTCGATTTGCACGGTGGTCCCTGACGGCGACGGGGCAGGGGTGATGGCGCGTGAAACCGCTAAGTCTGAGGGATGTACCAGGCATCGCGCCGGCACCCAGCCCTCGTGCCCACCCGCGGCGACCTTCACCCAGCTGGGCGTGATGTCGCCGCCTGTTGCACCGATGTACTCGCGCATCTCGGCGTCACCGGGGATTCGCACGAAGCGGCACTCCGCGGTCACCCGGACGGCGGTGTTCTCACGCAGCACGGCAACCGGCCGCGCATCTGCACCCGGAGCGTCGTACACGATGGCGCCCACGACGCCGACCTGCATGGTGCGGTTCGCGGGCCGTTCGGGGAGGTCGATCACGCGGGCTGCATGAAGGCTCGCGGTGCGCGCGTCGACGGGCGTGACGTACACGTCCTTGACGGGCGTCCGCCACGATGGGCGCGTCGTGCACGCGCCGACGCAGACCACCAGCGCGGCTGGAAACGCGATCGCGGCCATCTGACGAACGATCGATCCCGGAATCATCATGCTGTTTCCTATGTAGAGATAGAGCCTGCGGGCTCAACCACCTTCGCTGAGTGCGCGAGCCGCTTTGTCACCCGGCCGAAGTTGCAGTGCCTCGCGAGCGGCTGTCTTGGACTCCTCCACGCGGCCGAGCGCCTTCAGCGCGCCGGCCTCGGCCATCCATGCGTCGAAGAGGTCGATCTGCGCCTTGCGTGCCGCGACGAAGTCGGCGAGTGCACGCTCCTGGTCGCCGCCGGACTCAAGGAACTTGCCTCGCGCCAGCAGGATCTCGGGGCGGAACTCTGAAGACGCCTTCTCGAGCGCGGCGTCAAGGTCTGTGGCTGCACGCACGCGGTCGCCCGAGGCGATTCGCGCTCTCGCGCGGTCTAGATAGGCGGTGTCGAAGGTGGGGTCGAGCTCGATGACCTTGGCGAAGGTCTCGGCAGCCTTGTCGTGGAAGCCGGCTTCGGCTTGGAACTTGCCGAGCGCATTCCATGCGTACGCGTCATCGGGTCCGAACAGCACTGCGTTGCGAGCGTCCTCGCCAGCCTGCTGCAAATGGTTGGTCTGCCTATTGAGCGACGAACGCTCGATGTACGCGTCGACCTTTCTCGGATTCAGGTCCAGCGCCTTTGAATACGCGGCAATCGCTTCCTTGAGCAGTTCGGCGCGGTCCGAATCGGATCCGGCGGTCGTCTTCGCTAGCTCACGCGCGAGCAGCCCGCGCATCGTCCATGCTCGAAGGCTGCTGGGGGAGGCATCAGTGGCGCGCCGCGCATATCGCAGGCCGATCTCGTACTTGTCCTGTGCACCGTAGACGTACCCAAGCATGACCAGCGCGAGAACCTCGTCGGGCCGGATGGCCAGTGCGCGCACGTAGTTGCGCTCCGCCGCGGCCCAATCCTCCTGAAGTTTGTTGCAGTTGCCGAGAGTCACATACGCTTGGACGAAGCGCGGATCGATCGCAAGGGCCTCATCCAGGGACTTGATCGCCGCATTGGGGTCTTGGTCAACCTCGAGGGCGACGGCAGCCTTCCAGAGTAGCGCCCACTTGAACCGGGGGTTCAAGCTCAGTGCCTTGTCAAGATCGCTACGGCAGTCGGTCAGTTCGCGCTGGCGGACGGTCTTGTCCTTTGTCGCGTTTGCCAGGTTCAGGTGCACCAGCGCCAGGCGCAGTGTTGCGAAGGCGTTCTTCGGATCGATCACAAGTGCCTTGTCTAGGAACGCCCGCGCGCGGTCGGGTTCACCGGCCGCAAGCGCCAGTTGCCCGCGAAGGATGGCCCACTCCGGCGACTCGGGATCCACGCGCTCGAGCATCACAGCCTGGCCCATCGCGCGGCCGTATTCCTCGACATCCGCCTTGTCGAAGGGACGGTCCAGATTGACGAGCCGCTCCACAGCGCGCATGCCGTCGATGTACGCGCTCAGTTTCACCACGTCCACGTCCTGCGGACCCAGTTCCGCGGCCCGCTTCAGCATCTCACCCGCCTCGGCGGCGCTGCCTTCCACTTCATACATCTCGCGGGCGGCCTCAACCCAATTGGCGACCATGCCGCGGCGCTCGTAGGACTCCATCACGAACAACCCGAACTGGTAGGTGGCCAAGACAATGCCGCCGCCGGCGATGCCGACCGCCATCAGGCGCTGTATGACCTTCTGCCGCGGCTTGTACTCCGGGTCGGAGACCGTGGCGAGCCTCTCGAGCGCCTCCGCCTGTCGGCGGAGGAGCACTTGTGACTCGCCACGGTCATCCGCGCCGGGCTCAGGACTTTTTGAGCTCTGCATCAAGTTTGCTCCAGCGATCTACTGCGGCCTTGCTCGGGGCAATCACGTGGGGAGCGGGCTGCTTGTCATTCACCGCCTTCGCCGCAGGGGCGCTGCCGACCGGGGTCGGCAGCATTCCGACGACCGAGCGAGCCAGGTCAGCGCGCTTCTCGTCGTAGTTGGCGCCGCCGTACTGGCCTGTCTTGCTCTTTAGCCGCTCAAGCACAATGTCAAGCGCATATGGGTCGTATCCCGCGGCGGCCGCGAGTGACATGCCGCGCAGGTCAGCGCCCGTCTCGGCTCCTTGGTCGCTTCCCGTATTCATTCCGGTTACAACGGCTACTACTACCGCCTCGAAACTGTCCTTGGCGAGTTTCAGGAGTTGCTGCTTGCCCACTGAAACAACTTGCTTGCTGATGGCATCCGGCAACTTCATCTTGCCGACCAACTGCTCAATCACCGGATCGAGTTTGCCGTCCGCTTGCAATTCCATAACCGATAGGGCGCTGGACCACTTGTCGAGTCCCTTATCAATGGCAAGTTTGAGCCCGTGGCGCTCCTCGACGTGGGTGAGTTCATGTCCGAGGATGCTCGCCAGTTCGTCCTCATTCTCGAGGAACGCCAGCATGCCCGTGGTGATGACGATTGGACCGCCCGGAACAGCGACCGCATTTACCACCGACTTGTCGTCGATCACTACGAAGTCGAGTCCAAGCGACGGATACTGCGTTGTCGAGTTTGCTGCTAACTTGGTGCCCACCCACCGAACGTAGCAGGCGGTTGGGTTCGAGTCTGGAAGGACCTTTGATTTGCCAATGAATTGCGCGAGGCACTCGCGTCCAAGCGTTCGTTCTTCAACCGGGGTGACGGGGAGGGACTTAGTCATGATCTCGACGATCTCCGCAACCCCTTTGGCGACTGCTGTTGCTTCCTTCAACTTCGGGTCATCCGCCTGCTTGAGGCCAACCTGGCTTAAGAAGTCACGTCCGCTCTCGGCCGCGTCGGCAGTCTTGCTCAAATCTCCCGGCTCGTTCGCCTTGGCCAAGGCTGCTTGGGATTTTGCGTATGCAGCTGGGTCCACAGTGGCAAGTGTGCCGCCCATCGCCGGCAGGTTACTCAGGCGCTGCGAAGGTTCCCATGGCGATCTGACATCGTTGAAGTTCAGGGGCTGCTTTGCTTGGGCGATGATGGCGTCTGCCGCAACATAGTTTGCCTTCTGCAACTTGGGAGTGCCAGCGGCGCCCTTCATAGCGACCGCTTCGTTCTTGACTTTCTCGCTAAAGCCCTTGCCTGCACCAGCGGCGCGTGAGGCTGCCAGTGCATCGCTGGCCGTGGCGTATTCGATCGGCACCACCAGTGCGAGCGCGGGCACCCAGCCTTCCGTGCCGTTGGAGGACACCTTCACCCAACTCGGGGTAAGGTCTCCGCCCTTCACTCCGACGTACTCGCGCATGTCGGCGGTCGCCGGAATACGGACGATGTTGCCCTCAGCAAGCACCTTGACCGCTTGTCCTGCCTTCAGCGTGCCGATCGGGCGCGATGTGGCGCTTGCGCGCTCGTGCATGACGGCTTCGGCCGCGCCGACCTGCATCGTGCGCTGCACTGTGCGCTCCGGCTCGGCCAGCACGCGCGCGGCGTTCATGCTCATGGTGCGGGGGTCGGTGGCAACGACGTACTTGTCGGATGACCACGACTTTGCGGTGAGGCTTGCGGCCTCGCCGGCGTTCGGGCCGGCGCATCCGACGGCGAATGTTCCAAGGGCGAGGGAAGCCGCACTCGCGGCACGAAGGGTGATCCATCCGGACTTACTCATTTATGTTTCCTCGGAATTGCAAGTTAGTGGAAGTGTCAATGAAGACGAAGATAGGTAATTGTAACACTGCTGCGTTGACTGTGCGCAAGGGGGGAGGCGTAGGCCGCATAGTTGATGTGCGGTACGTCGGTTGGGATGCATCGCGCTGCGCCGTCGGCAGCTCAGTGTGCGGCATTCGGACTCGGTACGCGCATCATTGCGCGCTCTGACGCGATCACCGACTTGGTTGCCGGGTCGACGAGCTTGGCTTGGAACTCGAACGCAGTCTCGCCAGGGAGCTGGTTGCGGCTGTATCGGATGCTGATGCCCAGTGCGGCCTTCGCGCGGTCGCTGGAATTCGGGTCGGTTACCCCGTCTTTCGTCGCCGAGTCGGTGTCGGGCTCGGCGGCCAATTCGAATCCGTTGTCCATGAGTTGCGCCGCGAAGGCGTCGTACGCTGACCGGGCGTTCGCCTGGTCATCTCGCCAGCCGCCGATCACATCGATGGAAATCAGCAATGCGACCAGCGGCGCGTCCTGGCCATGCTGGGCAGCGAAGTGGTTACGGAACGCGACGAGTTTGGGGTTGGTAATGACTTGATCGGCGACCGAGGCGCCGAGCGTTTCGAGCTGCGAGGCCACCGGGTTCCCGGTGAGGACGATTCCAGCGCCATCCCTGTCCGCCAGCGGCGCGCAAGCGCTAGCCAACCATGCAGCGATGCACAGTGCGCATCCCGGGATCCCCGATGATGTACCCACTCGAAAAGCGTGGATCCTGGTACCCGCGGGCGCCGGCCGCCGGTCTGGCCTCAACGCTGCTCCGAGGCGGGGTTCTTCGTCCGCGACTTCACGACGCACACCAAGGTCTTCGACTCGCCCTCAGTGAACTTGCCCCACAGCTCGATCTCGACGTTGTTGCCACTTTCTTTCTTAATTGCTGTGAGCGCCAGTCCGAGTACGGCCTTGTGGGCGCCGCCGGTCGTCACCGTTCCGGTGGTCTGCGAATAGCGGGCGTCGGAATCCTGCTTGTCGAACTCCTCGATTCCCTTGACATAGTTCGGCAGGCCAGGGTCGAGGTCCTGCCGGAAGGTCAGACCTTGATTAGTAAGGCTGAGCTCGAGGTTGGCGAAGAGAGCCTTCATAATCACTGGCCACTCTTTGTCATTCATGGCGCTGCCATCGATGTTTTGGAGCAGGATGACGACCTTGACCGGCTCCTTTGCGCTGCCCTCTGCCGCGTTTTTGTACGTCACGAAATTCGGAGTTGACATCAAGTCCGCTACCAAGTCCTCCGACTTTGTCTCAATCTGCTCGAGGGACAGCGTGCGATTCTCGTCGAACGAGGCTCTCGATGCGTTCCTTCCCGCACATCCACCGATGAAGAGCGGGACGCTGGCTAGAAGAATGGCGCAGGCAACGGTGCGGGTCTTGATCTTCATGAGTTGTCTTTCCTTGCGTTGATTGTGGAATCCGGGACGGATCGACGGCCTCGGATCAGTTGCTCTTGATCGACATCCGGAAATCGAAGCCCTGGGGGCCGCCCGGTGAAACCAGTTCCTTCATCTCGCCTGCGCCCAGCGTGGCGGTGCGCCACGGCGTCGAACTGGGGGACACGCGCGAGCCGACCTGGTCGAACCATTCGAACCGGTACTGCAGCATCCGATCGGACTGCCCGACGTTGCGGAGCGTGACCTGGCCGACCTTGTTGCCGGCCTTGTCGTCGATGCGGGCTCCTTCGACCACGACATCCGACGCCAACCCCGGGTCGCGCTGGACGCGCTGCACGATGTCGATGTTCGACTTCGGTGCCGAAGTGGCGTAGGTGTTGGTGCCGCAGGCCACGAGCAGCAGCGCAGAGGCGGCAATCGCCCCGGCCATCAGCGCGACAATGCGGTGCGAGTTCGTAGTTTGACGTCCTCCGGGTTCGACCATACTGAAAATTGTACTGTCTCTCTCCGCGCTGTGTGTGCGCGGAAATGATGACCCCGCGGTTCCCTTAAGGGTTGTCATTCATAACAGTAAGCATGTAGTATGTGTATTTGAAGTTCGGGAGGGGTCTGAGTTTGCTACGCCGGGGTTATCGCTTCGCAAGATTCTTGCAAGTCATCTGCGTTGTAGCCGTCTACAGCGTGAATCAGAAACACAGCAATTGTGCGGTGCGCACTTTGCAAACGCCACGGAGATAAATTGGTGCCAAAATACATCCGGACCCTTTGGCTGTTAGGGATTATTGTCTGCGCTTTGGGCATTTCGGGTCGGGCTACTGCGGCGGAAAGCGCCGAGGCGCTTGCCAACGCTTGGGTGAGTGCGAAGGGCTGGAGCATGGGCTTCGACCGCGCGGCGCACAGGCTGGTGGTGGTGACCTCGGCGACCATTGCGGCAAAGCCGACGGACCCTACGTACATTGTTGCGAGGCAGGCCGCATTCACCAGTGCGATGGCCGATGCGCGCACGGAGGCAGCCAAGTTCCTGAACGCGGAGATCGCGTCATCTCTTGACTTGCACAACAGCGTTGTCGAAGTGCTAGGAGACCCTGCGCTCGCCAAGGCATTGACTGGCGTTGCCTCGCACCAAGGCTCCAAAGCATCTTCAGAGCTGGCGGAGGCGATCAGCGTGACGGCGGAAGCCGCGCTCGTTGGGCTGTACGCATGCGAGACCTTTGAGTCGACGAGTTACGGCGATCCTGGAGTGGGTTCACAGATTGCTGTCGTCGCTGCGATCGGCCCAAGCAGTGCAGGTGCGTCGCGCGGCCAAATTATTCAAGATCCGTCCTGCAAGTCGACCGGATTGGAGGTCTGGTTCAACGCGATTCCTGAAGACCAGCTCGCTAGGACGTTCGGTGTTCGGTTCCAGTTCGATCAGAACTGCATCATTCGGCCGGTGTCCTTTGGCCAAGCAAAGGTTCAGCCTGGATCATTGGGATTGGACAGCGCGGCGATGTTGGCCATTGGCATCGCTGAGTCGCAGTTGAATGCCCTTCTTGGGGAGGCTGTTGCTGCGCAAGCGCTCTTGGAGTCCGCCTCGCAATCAGGGGAATCCAGCGACATGCCGCCCTACTTCCGCAGCGTGACCAAGTACCAAGACTCGGTTCGTGCCGCCGCAAAGAACAGCTTCGGCCTCGAGCAAGTCGCTCGCCGGACCGTTAAGGATCCGGCCACCGGAGCCAGCCTAATGGTCGTTGCTGTGACTATTTCGGCTCCGGCAATTTCCGCTGACCGTGGATCGAAGCCCGCGCCCACATCGGTCTCCGCGCCCCGTGCTGGAGGGGGTTGCCCGCCCGTGCCGCCCGAGATGGCCAGCTCGATTCACTCGACGCAGGCCAGTGGCAGTGGTCCCACCAAGACGGCGGCGCTCGAGTCCGCGTTGCTCGAAGTGATTCGCCGCGAGGGCGTGTCCGTCAAGGGGAACTCGGTGCTAGAGCGTCAGTTCCAGGAAGCGATGGAATCTGCGGGTGGCGAGGTACACGAAAAAGTCTCGAGCCGGGTGGATCAGTCGTCAAAGGTTGAGACGTTTTCTAAGGGCTTTGTCTACTCGTATGACGTGATCAAAGAATCTAATGAGAGCGGCGTTTGGGAGGTCACGATCTGCGCCAACTTGGTGCGATTCGACCCCAAGAACCCGCGATTCGGACTACCTCCAACCGTGGCAGTTCTGCCATTTGTCTGTGCGCCCGGCGGGGTTCGTGTCGCGGGTGCTGCGGTTTCGTGTGAAGAGGCATCATCGCCGTGCGAGCAAGCCATTGAGGGTGCCCTGGCGGCATCTCGGTCCTTCACCGTACTCGGCGAACGCGACCAACCCAAGCTTCGCCAAGTGCGCGACGACATCGAGCACCGTGTCGCTTCGGGCCGATCGGAGGAGATCGAGGCGGTCAAGCTTGGCCGCGAGCTCACCGCCGACTTTGTTGTACTCGGCAAGATCACGCGAGCCGAGTTCACTGGTCAAGCTGGACAGCGGCCGCAGAATGTTGCCGCGGCCGACACAGCAACTGCCACGGTCGAGGCACGGATGGTGAACGTTTCGAGCAGCGAAGTGGCGTGGGTGAAGTCCACCACGGTGACATTGATGGGTCGCGACATTCTACTTGTTCGCGCGGGTAGGAGCATGAAGGATCCGTCGGAGCAGGCGCTATCACCGCTGCAATTGGCGGTGTCGCGCGCCGCCGCTGAGCTCGTCGATTCGCTCGCGAAGGCGTTCCCGGTCAAGTTGACAGCGCCATCAGCAACCGCAACACCAGTTCTGCCGGGGTCAAAGTAACCGGTAGCGTACAGCGTCAATCGTCCACGATTTCACTTTTCAACGTTCGTTTCGACAGTCCACCGCAAGACAAGATTATTAGGAGACACCAAAGCATGCAATTTCATCGTCAGCCGTTGTTCGTCATCAGCCTCAACGCCCTCAGTTTGGCCATTACTGCCACGCTGGTGGCACAGTCTCACGCAATTGCCATGCCACTGCAGGCTCCGGGCGGTGCCGACAAGGCGCAGGTATCTACGGCTCCCACAGCTGGCGGCGTGACCGTGCAGATCGACATTCCGAAGGATGCTGGCGGCGCGGAGTATGTGACTATCGATGCGGAGAAGGCTGCGAGGAAGTACGTGCAGGACACGAAGAAGTGGAAAGTCGGCAGTAACGACGACCCAAAGCCGGGCTTCATCCTTCAGATCGCGTGGGCGCCGATCGTGAAGGGCAGCAACACCGACGCAAGCACTTTCGACCAGCGCCGCCGACAAGCCGCGCAGGAAGCGATGTTGAAGGCGAAGCAGGAGCTAGTCAAGTACCTCGCGGCTGAGGTCAGCACCGCGATGAAAGTCAAGTACGTGGAGGGAACGCCCTCGTTGACCGACATTGCGGCTGCGCAGGCGAAGCAATCCCCGGCCGAGCCGGGCGCGATCGCGAAGTTGAGCGCGATCATGAACTTTGAGATCAATGAGCAGCTGAAGAAGCGCGGGATCGACCCTTCGCTGAAATCGCCCGAGCAGCAGGCGAAGGCCGTGGAGGCGGCGAAGCAGGCGGCCAAAGAGGTGATGGCTCAGAGTGATTTCAGCAGCACGGTAAATCTAGCCGCGGAGCACGAGCTCTCCGGTCTGCAGGCGTTCCGGACCTTCGAGAACATGGGTTCGGACGGCGAAGGTAAGATCGCTGTGGTGGCGGTTTACAGCAGCAAGTCGTCCGACCTCCAGCGTGCGCTGCTCGGTCAGACGGGTGGGGTGGCACCGAAGGGCACGCCGTCTGACCCGGTGATGCAGTGGGCTGAGTCGCAGGGACCAGACGTGCTGTTGTACACGCATGGGGTGCAGATACGTACGGACGAACGCGGCGAACTAGTGCTAGTGGCCTTCGGGCAGTCGAGCCCGGTGCTGCCGGGCGCGCGCGGGGCTGAAGCCGCGCAGGAAAAGGCGAACTTGCGGGCATTCGGCGAGATGCGCCGGTTCTTCAACGCGTTGGTGGCATCGGCCCAGATCGATAGCGAGGCGTCGAGCATGAAGCAGTATGCGGACCAGACCTCCGAGTTCAAGTCGGAATCGAGTTACAGCAAGAATGTGTCCGAGCGCACGAAGAATCTGGAAATGCCGGGCATATTGCCAGGTGGCTACACATGGTCGAAGCGGCACCCGCAGAGCGATCGCGAAACACAGGGGTGCGTACTAAGTTTCTCTGTGAGCGAGATGGTGAAAGCGAAAGAGTTGCGTGAGTTGTTCAAAGCCGCGGGCGGAGCAGAAGGCGGCGTAGGTGGCAGCAACCTCAGCCGGCCCGCTGGTGAGTCGAGCGCGAAGGATAAGCCCCAGCCTAAGCAGCCTTTGGGCGGAAGTTCCAGTGGCAAAGGGGCAGAGGGAGTGGAGCCTTGATACTCAGTGCCCGGCGTGGTCCGCATCTCGGACTGCGTGGATGGTGCGTGGGTCTCGGGCTCGCTTCGGTGATGTCAGTCGGTGCGATGGCTTCGGGTTGGGAGCCGCCATCCGATCCCGCAGCCGTGTTTGCCGCCCGGCGTGACGCCCTCATTTCTGAGGGCGTCCGCCGGGTCGATGGGTTCGTGTTTGCATCGGTCCGTTTGCCCATCGCGCAGCCAGCGGGCGAGCGCAGCCGTCAAGTTGCCCAGGAGAAGGCAGGCGTTCGTGCCGTTCGTGCCATGCTTGAGTTCCGCATCGCCGAGCAGTTGTCTGACGGCATCGGTGCCGGCGGTCTCCGAGCGGCGGCCATCGATGCGGGGGTCGCGTGCATTGAGGGCAACGTGTCCCTCGCAGGTCTGGCAACGGTGCATAGCAATATTGGTACGGACTCGGTGCAGGTGGTTCAGGCGGTGCCGGCATCAGCGTTGGACGCCATCAAATTCGACCGCGGATCGCTGCTGTCTTGCCTACGCAGTCGTGCGGAAGCTAGTAGCAGTTCTTTGGTCCAGTCAATTGTGCTCTATGAGCTTGATGGAACATCGTCCGGCGCTATCGATGGCAACCGTGGTCGAATGGGCGCAGCGATGATCCGAGTGCTTGGACCTGGATTTGCCTTGGCGCTCTCAGGGAAATGGGTGACTTCCGAAGGCGCAGTTGAGGGAATGACGGGTTGGACGGTGCCTTGCTCGCAGGCCGTCCTCAAATCTGGTGCATTCGGTGGCACGCTGTCGCCGCTCGCGAGCGACACACTCGCGCAGTTGACTGTCGACGATCTCTTCACGATGTTGAGTTGCCGAGTGCACGATTCCGCGATTCAGCGGGTCCTCGTCGAACGCTTGCGCTCGAGCGGCTTTGCCCGCACGGCAGACTTCGTGCAGACGCAATTGCCCGCCGTCCAGCTGAAGTCCGTGGTGGACCGCCCCGGCGGCCAGTTGAGCAAGGAACTGCGCGCGAAGGTGGTCGCATCGCCGATCGTCGTCGCCGCGCTACTGGCCGACGGCCGTTTAGATGGCAACTGGAGCGCCGAGGAGCGGCCGTGGTATGCCCCGGCGGTGGAGGAGTTCAACAAGCAGACGTCCGAATCGCTCATGTCCACGATCAAGTTGCTGGCCGACAACTTGGGGTCGATTCCGAATGTCGATGCGGTCAGCCTGTTGTCTGCGACACTGATCGCTTCCGACGAGCCTTACCTGGCCGAGCCTTTGGCGCGCGCGGCGTTCTTCGCCCAGCCATCGCACAAGTTCGCAGGAGTGAATGCACTACGTGCCGCGAAGGCATTGGGTCTCCAAGAACGTGCATCGGAACTCTATCCACGCGTCATCGCCGAGGCCAAGGTAGGGGAGTGGGGTAAGGGCGAGCTCGTTAAGGTCGCCGAATGGTTGGGCGTTCCAGCGCCTACCTGGGCGTCCACTGATCAGTCGACGAAGCCAGTTGCGTCGGATCCGGTCCGTACGAGCCCTGAGGGCATGGGTCCCTAACGCGGTCGGCTGAGTGGTGGGCTCCGCCCGAGCGGGGCTGCGTTGTAACGGGATTTACTGGACGTCTCCACGATCATGTAAATTACTACTTGCAAAAACCATTTTTGATGGTCTTATAGTCACATGATCCACCGGATCAACATCACGTCTCAGATTCGCGTTGCCCGTCGGC
>JBILYM010000160.1:0-5299 GCA_044377725.1 Phycisphaerales bacterium | reverse complement strand
CAAGCTTCAGGCGGATACCCGCCACCAATTCGTCCCACGCGGGCGGTCAAGGATCGTGCGGAGCGGTGACTGTTGATTGAACCGTCGACGTTAAAGCCAACGTTGCTTCGGTAGCGTCCGCTTCAGCAGTCTTTCGGCCAATCATCAGGGTGTGAACATCGGGATCGGCGACGGCCTTCTTTGGTTGGAAGTCTGTTTCGATCACGTACTCCGCGGTTGCACCAGGGGCAATCGTGTGCGTGCCGCGGGCGTCTCTGTATTCATCGCGCTGCTTTGCTGCTGCAGCGCGCTCCTCGGCAGTTCGGGGCAGAGACGCCTGCGGCCAACGATCTTCACCGTTGGTCACAGCAATTTCGATCGGAACAAGTCCGGTGCCAGCGTTGCGCACGGTCACTACCGTTCGCCATGGATCGCCATCCTTGGCGGGTGCGGTGAATTGGGCTGATTCCACCTTGATTTCTGGAATTGCAACGCTCAAGAACCATTGATCGACGAACGCGTCGTAGGCGGCAGCGTCCTTGGCGAAGGGGCGCATGGCGGCGATGAAATCTTGCAGGAGCGGATAGTCGGGGCCGTCCTTGAACTTGCCGATGAACGCGCGCAAGCCGTCATCCATCTTGTCATCGCCGAGATGCTCCATGAGCATCCAGAAGACCCAGCCACCCTTGTCGTAGGTCACGGTGCCGTCGCCGCGGCGGTTGCCGTCGACCTCCGTCATTGGGCGCTCTTCATCCACGCTTCGCTGGTTGGCGTAGGTGAATTCGATTTCGCGCATGAACGCCTGTCGCGCGCGGTCGCCACGCAGTTGCCGGAAGAGACGCGCAGTGGAGAAGTGCGCCATGCCCTCACTCAGGATATTGCCACCAGGTGCGTCGCCAGGGGGAAGAATGTTGCCCCACCACTGGTGCGCGGCTTCGTGTGCCACGATCATGAACGGTGCGTCTTGCTCAGCACTGGGCTTTGCTAAGAATCCGATGGACTCGCTGAAGACGATGTTTGTCGGGAAGCCTTGTGCGTAGTCGGCGAGCCCTGGGAATTCGCTGATACGGAGTTCCTTCCACGGGTATGGCCAGAACCACTTGGAGTACCACTCGTGCGCGCCGTCGAGTGCTTCCAACATCGCCGGCACATTGAATGAGTGCGCGGGCAGGTGCCAGATAGCGGTGCGTTCGCCCTTTGATTCCTGCCACTTTCCTGCCACCAGGTTGACGGCCATGATTGGATGATCGCTCTTCCATTCCATGGTGCGAGTGGTGCCATCGACAGTGTCAGAGGTGCACACACCCGGCATATTGGCGCGGTATTCGGCGGGGAGCTTTACGCGCGCGGTCATATCGGTGTGGCCACCAGTGCCGAAGGCGGTCTTGGTGACCTTCTTCCAATCATCAGGCTCCGGGCGCTTCGCTTCTGGAGTGCGTTCCGGGTCCATGCCCACGCCGTCTACATAGCCGAGCATCGGCATAAATGACACGCCGAAGCTGTTGAGCACAGTGCCTGCGGGCAAGATGAACTCGCCTGCGCCCGCCGGATTCTTGCGCGTGCCAGCGGGGACGTGCGCCACGTGTTCGAAGCCGAGTGTGACTTCCGCGCCAGGTGCCAGTGGCTCCTTGGGCGTGAAGATCCAGAGGCCGGAACTGTTCTCGCAGACTGGGCTACGCGGGTTTGCCTTACGTTCCTTGGTTGCTTCCTCGGGGTCCCAGGTCTTTCCTTCGAACGTGAACTTCACGCCTTCGAACGTGCTGTCGGGTGTGACCGCGATGCGGCGCATCGGCTTGTCGGTGGTATTGCGCAGACCGTAACTGCCCTTGACGGCAATGCTATTGTTGACGGGATCGAGGTTGAGGTCGAGGTCAACCTTCATGATTTGTGGCTGCGGCATATCCTTCCACGTCGATGCGTTGCCCACGTAGTAATCGCGTTGCGCTCTCAGTTCCGGTCCGCCGTTTGGCCCGCTGCGCACCATGAGTGCAAGCGTGACGCCCGCGGCGATGGCTGGCCCACCGAAGACAAGCATCCACACGACGCGCTTCCACGCGCGCGCAAATTGCAGGCGCGTAGTGATGCCCTGCGCATCTGGGGTGCGACGGCGCCACCACTCAAGCGAGATGTGTAGGAGCGTCAGACCAACCAAGATCCACAGCACGCGGTTGAGGACCAACACGCCGCGGTCGAGTTGCAATGCGCCGAAATCGGTCCACGTGAGGCCACCCCATAGGTGCCAATTGAACACCCAGTTCATCCAGCCCATCTGCACGCACCAGCCGGTGAGGATCATGGCGCCGATGCCAGCGCCGTACACGGCGTAGCGATTGCGGAACTGACTCCAGATGAGCGTCATGAAGCACATCCACGCAAAGAGCGTGGGCAAAAGCATGGCACCCCAGGCGATGACCAACGGGCCGGGACTTGGAATGAGCATGATGCCCGATTGCACGCCTTGCACCACCATCGCCAAGATCATGGCAGCCCAGAGACCGCCAAAGAGCGCGACCGCTACCACGGTGGTGCACGCCGCCATGCGCCCCAGTGTGAGCGCGCCCGTGCGCGATGGGCTGGCGTTCACGATGGACGCAATGCGCGAACGTTCATCGCGCGCCAGGCTTTCTGTGAAGTAGTAGAGCACCAGGAAGATCGAGAGCAGCGTGATCGTGTTGTAACTCTGCGCGGCGAAACTGCCGGGCGTGGTGAGTTTCGGCGTATCGAACGGTCCAGGCGAGTAGATCGCGGGACCCACCGTCTGCAGAATGATCAGCGGCACGAAGATCCACAGACCCGGTGAGCGGCGCATTTCACGTACCTCGGCGCGGAACGCATCCACAGCGGCGGCCAGTACGCCGACGTGGCCAGAACTCATGCCGAGTGATGCAAGCGTTGATTCCTTGCGCGGTGCTGCTTCGCGCTCGCGACGGGCGCGGTCGGCGTCCGCGATGATGCGCTCCGCTTCGGTGGCAGTCACGGCGTGCGGGTTACGCATGCGGCGCTGCTCGCGCTGCGCGGCTACCAAGAGTGCGATGCCTGCGGCGACTACCAGGGCCATGCGAGCGCCTGTAAATAGCGTGTCGAAACTGAGTGGCTCGTGGTTGTAGAACGCCACGCCCTTGTCCACCTTCAGCCAGGTTTCGTTGAGCCAGCGGAAGCCGGTGATGTCTATGGCTTGCAATGCGCGGTTGCCCCAGTGTGGTAGCCACTCTGGTGAGAAGTTCCAGATGAAGAACAGGCTGGAAAGAAGGAGCGCTACTGGCAACGCAAACACCAGCACGGTCTGGCGGGTGATGGAGCCGATCGCAAATGCGATGGCGCCGAGCGCGAGGATCGGAATGGCGACAAACATCACCATGGGTCGCAGGTAGTTCACGAGTGCGAATGGGCCGCGCATTTTTTCTGGCTCCGAGAGTGGGTACATCTCGAAGAACCCGATCTGCATGAAGAGGTGCAGTGTGATGATCACACCGAACACTAATGCGATGCCGAGCCAGCGACCGATCACGTATTCGCGTGGAGTAAGGCCGGTGCTGCCGACGATCGGCATGACGCGGAGTGTGTCGTCCTCATTCACCGCGTTACCAAACGCCGTGCACACGAAGAACAGATAGAAGAGTGAGAAGACCAGGATGTCACCGAACGCTAGGTTGAACTCACTGTTGATGAACGCGCGATCACCGCCAGCCTGTGTGCCACCGCTACCGATAGTGACGCTCCCGGAGGAGAAGCCCCACGTCAGAAAGAACAGGATGGCAAGCAGCACCCACCACGCCGGGCGTCGCCACGAGGTGCGGAGTTCAAGGAATGCAAGAGTGAGTGTGCGGCGCATCGGTGGTCCGTAGTGTGTGTGATTAGGCAGCGTTCATCGCATGTGCGGCGTCGTCGGCGCGGCTTTCGTCCATGACGCCGAAGTAGACGTCTTCCAACGTGGGCGGCACTTGCACGAAGCCAGTGGGCTGTGATCCTGGCGCGCCCTGCACGCGGGTGCGGAACATGGAGCCTTCCACAAGCACCGCTTGGGTCACGCGGTGTGAGCGTCGGATTTCTTCTAACTTCTCAGGCGTCACGATGCCTTCGGCCACACGTTCCTCAAGACGGTTGCGCGCCTCGGAGGTGCTACCACTGGTGACGCAGCGGCCACCGCGGATGACTGCAAAGCGCGGGCACAGCGTGGCGATGTCTTCGACGATATGCGTGGAGAGCAGCACGATGCGATCGCGTCCAAGCTCAGCGAGAATTCGGTAGAAGCGTTGGCGCTCTTCCGGATCGAGACCGGCGGTTGGCTCGTCGACGATCACCAGGCGCGGGTTGCCCGCAATGGCTTGCGCAATGCCAAGACGCTGGCGCATGCCGCCGGAGTAGGTCTTCACCTTGCGCTTGGCGGCCTCGGTGAGATTGACGCGCTCGAGCAGTTCTGCAACCAGTTTCTTACGCCCCTGCGGTGCGTCCACACCCTTGAGGCGAAGCAGGAAATCAAGCATCTGCGCGCCGTTGAGCGATGGGTAGAAACCAAAGTCTTGCGGCAGGTAGCCAAGGCGGCTCCACACTGCGCGCGGATCCTTCACGATGTCCACGCCATCGAGCGTGACACTGCCGCCGGTGGGTTCAAGCAGGCCACTCAGGATGTTCATGAGCGTGCTCTTGCCCGCACCGTTGGGGCCGAGCAGTCCGAACAGCCCCTGTGGGATGTCGAGTGTCACGCCCTTGAGGGCAGCCACGGGACCGGGATAGATCTTGACAAGGTCTCTGATTTGCAGCATGGGTTTCCTTGAACGCGAAGGCGTGATGGATGAGTAGTGGGTGTATTTGTTGGCGTTAACGCGTATTGCAGCCGCCGCGTGTGTACTGGTGGCGGAGCGCTACTTGGGTGGAGTGGTAGTTGGAGCGGACGGCGCTGTCGCTGCAAGTGCTGTCACACGAACGTTACCATTGGAACTGAGAATGCTGGCCTTGGACTTTCCCGCGCCATCGATGTCCATCGTTCCGTGGGCTTTTTCCACGGCGATGTTCTTGGAGCGACCGCCACCCTCAAGGTTGACGCGGCCGTTCGATGTCTCCGCTTCGACGTGCCCGCTCCAGGAAACAGGCAATTCCAGGCGCACGCCACCGTTTGAGGTGCGAACACTCACTGGTCCATCCTGACCGGATGCCAGCGTCGCTTCAACGGTTCCATTGGAAGTTTCCAACTCGGCAGGCGTGCCGATGTTGCGAGCATCGATCGCGCCGTTTGATGTTTGCAGTAGTACTGGACCGCTGTGACCATTGATCCGAATGCCGCCATTGGAGGTTCGCGCTTTCAACTCGCCGGCGAATCCTT
>JBILYM010000024.1:0-15826 GCA_044377725.1 Phycisphaerales bacterium | reverse complement strand
GTCCCGATTTCCCAGATGTGGACCGTCGCTTCGTACGTTCTCGGACAACGAATCCGCGGAATCAAGCGTTACCCCTTAGTGCTCATGCTTGAGCCGTTGTTTCGTTGCAACCTGTCGTGCGCTGGCTGCGGCAAGATTCAATACCCGCCGCACATCTTGAAGAAGAACCTCAGCGTTGCAGAATGCATGCGCGCGGTGGATGAGTGCGGCGCGCCGATGGTGAGTATTCCCGGCGGCGAGCCGCTCTTGCATCCCGAGATCAAGGAACTTGTTGAAGCCTTGGTGGCACGCAAGAAATACATCTACCTGTGCACCAACGCGCTCCTCTTGAAGGAGAAGTTGGAAGCCGGTCTGTTCAAGCCAAGCAAGTACCTGAGTTTCAGCGTGCACATGGATGGCCAAGAAGAGCACCATGACTTTGCGGTGTGTCGCGAAGGAACATTCCAGAAGGCGCTCGAAGGAATTCGCCTGGCAGTGAAAATGGGTTTCCGTGTCACTACCAACACCACGCTCTTTCAAGCCGCTGATCCCGCTTCAGTGCGCGGGTTCTTTGATGAGATGATGGAACTTGGTGTTGAAGGCATGATGGTCAGCCCTGGATATGCCTACGACAAGGCCCCCGATCAAGAGAGTTTCCTAGGCCGGCGCAAGACCAATGAACTCTTTGAGATGATTCTCTCCAATCGCAAGAAGAGCTGGAAGTTCAATATGAGCCCGCTCTTTCTTGAGTTCCTCATGGGCAAGCGCGACTTTGAGTGCACGCCGTGGGGCAGTCCCGCCTTCAACATCTTTGGATGGCAGAAGCCGTGCTACTTGCTGCAAGAGGGGTACTACGACACCTTCAAGGAGCTCATGGAAGACACCGCTTGGGAACGCTACGGCGTGAAGAGCGGCAACCCCAAGTGCCAGAATTGCATGGTGCACTGTGGCTATGAGCCAACCGCTGTGGACTACACGTTCTCAGGTGTCACCGGCATTTGGGCAAATGTGAAGGCGCTGGTTGCGCCGCTCTATCCCAATGAGGCCGCTGCCAAGCGCCTTGTTGAGGAATCCAAGAAGCCGCATCGACCTATCGAGCGTTTAGTGCAGTTGGGTATTGCGAAAGATGTCGGCGAGAAGAGCGCAGCGTGAGTGATGCGCTGTGTCGCGGTGGTCGCGTGGTGATGACCGCGCCCGCGAAGGTAGCGATGATGGTGGTGGCGCTGCAGGCTGGATGTCATTCCACCGAACCTGTTCGCTCGAACGAGGCGCCAGCGACGATTCATGTCACGGTGCTGGGCATCACGCCCGGCCGTGGTGTGGTGCGCTGTGCGCTCTACGCGGACCGCGCTACGTTCTTGACGCGCGGTGGAATCACTGAGGGTTTCAGTGTTCCTGCAACGACCGAACGCGCCGACTTTGAATTGCATGCACGCTCGGGGCAGGCGGTGGTGGTGTCCGTCTTTCAGGACCTCGACTCCAATGAAGAACTGAACCGGGGCGCATTGGGAATTCCCAGTGAACCGTGGGGATTCAGTGGCAAGCCGGCGCCGTTGCTGCCGCCGTCATGGAGTGCCTGTGCCATGGTGCCGGTGGCGGGTGACAATCGCGTTGAAATCCATTTGATTGGAAAGGCGCGCTGATCATGGCAGGATCCGGCGCCAACGAATCAGCCACTATGCCAGAGTCGGTGCGCGCATTGACTGGCCCGACGGCCAGCGCGTTTGCATGGATCGGCGACCGCAGTAGTGATTTGGTTGAGCATGCCTGTCGCGTGCGGTTCACTTCGGCTGGCTTTGAAACGGAGAAGTTTGCGGAGGGGCCGATGATTCTCTCCGCCAATCATCGAAGTTTGCTTGATACCGCGGCGATTCGCCATGCGCTGCCAGCGACGATCCGTGCACGCACTGCCACCGTGGGCGCGCGTGATTTCTTTTCGCCTGCTGCCACGGATCGCGGAGTGAAGTTGTGGTTTCGTACAGCGCTGTGTGCGTACGTGGTACGGACATACCGCGTGTGCCTGATCGGTCGTGGTGATGACATGGGTGACGGGGTCGAGCGAATCACCGGACTGCTGCAGGCAGGTTGGAATGTGATCTTGTTTCCGGAAGGGACGCGGGCACGGGGCGCAACGCTGGGGCGCTTTCGTATGGGCGTTGCGCACATTGCACGTCTCACTCATGCGCGGGTGCTGCCGATTTGGATTGAGGGGAGTGACGGGTTGATGCCCGTGGGAGGAAAGTTCATCAATGCTGGCCCAGTGCATGTGAATGCGGGGACGCCGATGCGAATTGGCGTGGATGAATCGAATGGCGATTTCCTAGTCCGGATGCGTCAAGAGATTGAAGCGTTACGCGGCCGTTAGTTGCCAGCGCTGCGCCGCCGGCGGACTGCCAGGAAACTCCACGCCGCGCCGAGCACTGGTGCCGCACACAACGTTGCAACGGGAGCCATGATTCCGGCGGTCCATCCGATGGCAATCAGCATGATCGGCGCGTTGGTTCGCCAAGCCACCCATGTGATGATGGCAACTATGGATGCAGTCGCCGGGATTGGGGCACCGAAAGCGGTGAGTGCAGCGACGGTGAAACCAGTGACGGCAAGGGTGAATGCTGCCAGCATATTCATCATGCATTCGGCCATGCTGGTGCGCTTGCCGAGCGGCCACAGCAGGTCGATGCGTGTAGATCCATCACGTGCCCAACGTCGTCCGCTACTGAACGCGCGCACGAGGATGCTGAACACCAGGACGAGCGTGCCTTCAGTCCAATCACGTCCAAATTGATAATGACTTGGCGCAATAGCCGCGTCGCGATAGATAACTGGGATCTCTACTTGCTGGATACGTGCACCCGCCCAGACGAGCCGGATGATCGCTTCCTCTTCCCATGCATAGCGGCCGCTGCGGCACTGCAAGGAGCGCGTCATGGCAAGCGGGTACAACCGCATGCCGCACGCGGCATCGCTAACGATTGCTCCGCACGCTGCGCGTACCGCCAGTCCACTCAGAAATCGCCCGAACAGCCGCGCAGTCGGATAGTTGCGCGGCAGGGCACGACGATCACCGAGCACCAACGTCCGTTCGGGGCACTCTGCGGGAAGCGCATTGAGAAACGCTGCAATGCGCGCGCTGTCGTGTTGGCCATCGGCGTCAATGGTGAGGGCGTGTGTTGCGCTCCGATTGGCGGCGGCTGCAAATCCAGCGAGCAGCGCGGCCGCCTTTCCCTGATTGTGCGCAAGTCGGATCACTTGTCCGCTGGCGCCGTTGGCAATCAGCCATTGTTCGGCGACATCCGCTCCCCCATCCGTACTGCCGTCATCCACTACCACGGCATACAGGCCGTGCGCCTGCAGGCCGGAGAGCACCTCCGGAACCGTTACTGCGTGGTTATAGAGGGGAACGATTCCCACAACGGATGACATGCGCTGCGTAGGTTAGTCTGCAAAGCAATGGCAGAACGGATTGATGTTGCAGCACTGCTTGCCAACGCCCGAACCGGGGCGCGGGATTCGCACTTTGCGCATATGAATCCAGCATTCGCAAAGTTGGTGGAGTTGATTGGCTTCGATCGCAGTTATGTTCGCGGCGAGGGTCAGTACCTTTGGGATGCTCAGGGTCATCGTGTACTGGACTGCTTGGCGGGATACGGAGCGCTGGCGCTTGGTCGGGCGCACCCCGTAGTGACAGACGCACTGTTGCAATGTTTGACGCTGGCGCCGCCGGCGTGGGTGCGTTGGGAGTTGAACCCACTGGCCGCTGAAGCTGCCCGGCGCCTGAAATTGCAGTGCGGCGGTGCAGCTGACCGCGTGTTCTTTACTAATTCCGGAACCGAAGCAATCGAAGCGGCTATGAAGTTCGCGCGCCAGCACACGGGTCGGCCCGGATTGTTGGCGTGGTCAGACTCCTTCCATGGTCTTACCTACGGTGCGCTGTCCATCAATGGCAACGAAGATCTGCAGCGCGGATTTGGTCCGCTGCTCCCCGGCGCTGCGATTGTTCAGTTTGGAGATCTTGCAGCACTCGAACGCGCTCTGAGTGGTCGCGATGTCGCCGCGCTGGTAGTGGAGCCAGTGCAGGGCAAGACGCTTCGGTCGCTGGCGCCAGGAGTATTGCGAGAAGCTCACGCGCTGTGCAAACGCTACGGGACGCTACTTATCGCTGATGAAATTCAAACCGGTTGTGGACGTACTGGCGCATTCTTGGCGGTGCATCATGATGGTGTGGAGCCAGACATGGTGGTGCTCGCAAAAGCACTCTCGGGCGGATTTGTTCCGGTCGGCGCGGTCTTGGTGCGGAGCGATGTGTGGGAATCCACCTTCTCATCCATGGATCGATCAGTCGTTCACAGTTCCACGTTCCATGAAGGTCCACTCGCCATGGTGGCGTTGTTGGCAACGCTGGAGGTCATTGAGCAGGATCATTTGGCGAATCGGGCCGCAGATCTTGGAGAGTCGCTCATTGGCCAACTTCGCACGGAGTGCGCGGACATCGCCTGCGTGCGGGAGATTCGCGGTAGGGGATTGATGATTGGCGTGGACCTGGATACAAGCAGAATTCCAAGCTTTGCCAAGATTCCAATGTTGGGCCGCATCACCGAACCGATGATCGGTCAAGCAGCCATCATGCAGCTGCTCGACGTGCATTCAATCTTGGCGCAGACGACGGGTGCGCGTCGACCGCTACTGAAGTTCGTTCCACCGCTGATTGTGAATGAAGGAGATGTGCAAGCGATCGTGACTGCGACGGCGGCGTCATGTAGAGCGCTTGCATCTGGTCGCTTCTACGGTGCCATGGGTTCTGTAGCGAGCAACATGCTGCGCACCGGGTTGGGTCTCAGCCGCGTCTGATTGCGTGGCGATTACTTCGCGGCGGGCGTGGCAATCTCAATGACAAGGCTATCGCGGTCCTTCAGCGCTTTTTCCAATTGCTTCTCAAGCACTGCAACGCGGTCATTCTTCTCAGTCTTGGCTTGCTCGAGCGTGATAGTGCCGCTCTTGTACGCCGGATTTGACTCTGGGTTAATGCGCCGCGCAATGGTGAGTTGATTGGTGTTGATGGTGACCAGTGTTCGGTACAGCGTGATCTTTGCCTGTGAATTTGCACTCTGCAGCTTCTCTCGAGTGGTGACTGCTTGCACTTCATAGGCAGCAATCTTGTCAGTGATCCGGCCGTAGTCGGAGGTTGCACATCCACCCACGATGATGATGGCGAGCAATGCAGAGGCGATGAAACCAGAGTTCTTCATGATCGCATGATATGCGCGCGCTCTTTTGTGCCGTGGCAGGGCGCTGCCTGCGGCGGGTTCCGGTATGGTGCAACCGCTGTGGAATTCCCAACACTGCCCAAACGGTCAACGGAGCAAGAGAGCATGGACGATGCTTCTCCGAGCCGCTTGGTGCTCAGTGATGAATATCGATTTTTACGGCATTTGAATCGTGCGACTGCTGCTGCGGATGCCATCGTCGATGCGATTGCGGACCGGATTCGTGGGGCAGGATTGCGGCCAATCTCGCTTGTTGACTTTGGATGCGGTGGGGCTGACATTCCGGAGCGATTTCTGAATTTATCTCGGGCGCGGGGTTGGGATTGCACATTTCTCTGCACTGATCGAAACGCGGACGCCATCGAGATGGGGCGGTCACGAGTGCTGGATCGTTCGCAGTCTGGCTCGCGCACGGATGCAGGCGCGGTGGGCGGCGCGGGCATGGAGTTTCGCGTGGTGGATCTACTGGCCGCGGAGCGCGTTCTTGGTGCGCGTAGTTTCGACGTTGCACATGCATCGTTAGTGATGCACCACCTTGATGATGAATCCGCAGTGGCTGGTCTCCGCGCGATGGCTGCAGTGGCGCGCGAACTGGTGGTGTGGAACGACTTGGTCCGTGACTCGCTCGGTATCTGGGGAGCGCAGCTTTCCACTATCACCGCCAGCAAAGAGTTGCGGCACGATGCAGTGGTCAGCGTTCGCCGCAGCTTCACCATGCGCGAGGCGCGGGCCGTGGCCGAAGCCGCGGGGCTCATTGATATTCAGGTACGTCGCGTACGGGGCGCTCGCTTCGTTCTTACCGGTGTGCCAGGGCCGTTACAGCCGCCGTTGGCGGGTCGGCCGTTGGCTCGTGCAGAAGGAATCAGTTTTGCATACGGCACGCGATCGGTTCTCCGTGACGTCAACTTTGTTGCTCGCTCTGGTGAACTTGTTCATATCACCGGAGCGAACGGTTCCGGGAAAAGCACGCTGCTGGCGTGCATGGTGGGCGCGCTCAAGCCAGCGGCAGGGCGGGCGTGGATTGATCAGACCGCGCTGCTTCCGGGCTATCACCCGCAAGAAGGTGGCTTATTTTCAGCACTGAGTGTCGTTGCGAATCTTGAAACTGCCGCGCGCCTCGCACGCGTGCCCGCAGTCGATCGATCGAGCGCAGTGGCTCGTTGCCTCGTGGACTTTGGCCTGACAGAGCACGCCCAGCACCGGGTTGATCGTCTGTCCGGCGGCTTGAAGCGGCGGACCGCGCTCGCTTGCGCAGTGATTCATTCGCCCATCGTTGTGGTGTTGGATGAGCCAGACGCCGGACTTGATGCGCTTGGTCGCGATGCGTTGGTGCGCACTGTTGAGGCAGTGTTGCAGAGGCGTGGCACGGTGATTCTTGCATCACATGCCTCATCGTGGCTGCAGGGAGTGGCAGCGACTACGCCTCGCGTGGAGGTATGTCTATGACACTGGCCGCATATCACCCCGCGCGGATGCTGATTGATCAGATGTACTTTGGAACCATCCAGGCCCTACCAATGCTGGCACCGCTCATGGGTCGGGCGGTCGCGATTGGTGGGATGGCTGCGGTTCCGTTCTGGCGCCGGACGCTGCGCGAAAATGCGCGGTTGGCACTTGGTCCGTTGGCTGCTGAAGCCGAGGTGCGTGCCGTGGCAACGGAAATGGCGCTCAATATGCAGCGTTCCATTGCGGAAATTTTGCTTTCGGATGGAGTGACCGTTGATGCACTTGCGGCGCGAGTGACGCGATTTTCCGGGCAAGAGCAATACCACGCCGCTCATGATCGTGGACGTGGATTGGTGGTAGCCAGCGCGCATATGGGTGCCTTTGAACCATCCATTGCGCTGCTACGAAAGTTTGAGTCGCGTATTCATGTGCTATTCCATCCGGATCCGCTGCCGCGCTTTGAGCGGGCGCGTAGTGCGTTGCGACAGTCGCTTGGCATCATCGAACATGCCGTCAGCGATGGAGTGTCTGCGTGGGCGGCGCTGCAGGACGCGTTGCGCGCCAATGAGGTGGTGGTATTACATGCCGACCGCGTGATGCCCATGCAGCAAGGATCGCGAATCCCATTCTTAGGGGCCAACGACACCGTACTCCCCACAGGTGCGGCGCGATTAGCGCTGACGTGTGGTGCACCGATTGTTCCGACCTTCTGCTATCGATATGGGCACGATTTGGAAGTGGAAATGATGGCGCCCATCTATTGTGAAGTTGAATCGCTCCGATCATCGGAGGTTGCATCGCACCCGGCGCAGTTGGCATTAGTGGCTGCTCTGGAAACTGCCATTCGCAAGCATCCATCGCAATGGATGGCATTTATGCAAGTGCGGGAGGCTCGGCCGTGATGATCTTGGCATGGGCCATGTTGCGTTCATTTGTTGCCGATCGCGTCGCGGCGCTCTTGACACTGTTGGCGCCGCTGGCGTTCTTTACATTGATTGCCTTGTTCTACCGGCACTTGGAGGCTACCGATGGATTTCGATTTGAGATCGCCGTGGTTGATGAGTCTGGTTCCGCTGACGCACGGCTCTTTGCGGAAGCGATGCAGTCATGTGCGATGCAACGCGTGCATGTTTCTGAAGTTCGTGAGTCGGGACTAAGTACCCATGGAGTACTTGCAACGGTGCACATTCCCAATGGATTTAGTCGTTCCGATCCACGCGTGCTGGTGGAGGCTGCCTCGCCGCTCCCAGGTGCTTCGGATGCCGCGTTGCAACTGGTGAATGCAGCCAACGCACGCGCCTTTGCAGTTGACCTTCCCGCGGTCACGGCGCAAGTCACATCGCTGAACGGTATGTTGGTTCGCGGCAGCGCTGCAGGTATTGCCCTGATCTTCATCATGTTCTCATCGGCGTCCATTGCATCGCGAAGCCTCGGCGACGATGCATCAGGTTTGCAGGATCGATTGCGGTCGCTGGGTGTCAGTGCTGCCGCTTCCACGGCCGCTCGCATCGTTGCGATTTCCATCATCGCTTGGTGTCAGTTGGTATTGACACTTGCCTGGGCAGCGCTGGCATTCCAATTGGTTCCGAGCTCCATCATTGCCCTGATATACGCGAGCTTCATTGCTGCGGTCACCAGTGCGGCATTCTTCGTTGCTCTTGCTGCGCTGTGCGGGTCTCGGGCTCGATTTGTCGCGATAGCTCCAGTGATTACCTTGGTGCTGAGCGCGCTTTCAGGAAGCATGATTCCGCGCATACTGCTTCCGACATCGATCGCCTCCGTTGGTGGATGGCTATTCCCAGCATGGGCGATCGACGCTTGCAGCGCAGCGATTGACGGGCGATTTGATGGTCGGTCCATCGGTATGTTGACGGCGATGTCGGTCGCTTCGACGTTGGTGGCGTTGTTCTTCGCGCGCAGGAGTGCGCGGTGATGGGCTGCCCGATTGCCATTGTCCGCGCGGCAGCGTGCGGCGCCATGGGCGCGGACATTGCAGCCATGGTGGAATCATTGCGCACGGATCACTGCGGTGTTGGTTCGTCGGATGTGTTAGAACAGATCCCCGCGGTAGCTGCGGGTGTCGGGCAGGTTCCCCTTGAAAATCAGTCCGGCGCGAACGGCGACATGGCGCGCGCGGATGTCATCGCGGCTGCGGTCATCCATCACAATGACCGCGCCGAACAGTTGCTGCGGCGCACACTGGCGCAGTTGCTGGGCGCTGATCCTGCGGCAACCACTGGCGTTGATCCGAACCGGACCATGGTGGTGGTCGGCACAACGCTTGCCGGCATGCGCCACTGTGGCGCAGCTATGCGGCTGGAGGGTGCCGGTCGCCCAGCAGAAGCGTTGCATTCGTACGCTGGAATTCCTGCTGGATCCGTGCTGCGCCAAGCTATCGAGGGTCTGCCGATTGCTGGCGGGGCCATCACCTTGTCCTGTGCATGTGCCTCCGCGCTGAGCGCCATCGCCCACGGCTGCGCGTTGCTGCGCTCCGGAGAAGCGTCCTGCGTCATCGCCGGTGGATACGACCCGATTTCGGAGTTTGCATACGGTGGTTTCTCGGCATTGCAGTTGGTGGCGGCCGGACCGCTGAGTCCGTTCGCTGAGGATCGTGAGGGAATGAAGCTTGGCGAAGGGTGTGCGTTGGTAGTGCTTCGTCTACTTTCCGACGCACAAGCGCGCGGCGAAGTGCCAATTGCAATCATTGAAGCGATTGGTGAATCGAGTGACGCACACCACCTGACGCAACCGCATCCGGAAGGGCGGGGCGCTGCGACTGCGCTCGCCGCAGCGGTGCAGCAGGGACTTCCCGACCTATTGATTGCTCACGCCACCGGCACTCCAGGAAATGACGCAGCGGAGTATCAGGCCTACCGCTCAGCATTTGGTGCCGATCTCCCGCGTGTGGCGATCACCGCGCTGAAGAGTCGCTTTGGTCATCCGCTCGGTGCTGCCGGCGCGTTGGAATTGCTGGCGGTGCTGGCATGCGCGGATGCTGGATTTATCCCGGCAGGATTGGGCCGTCCGGTAGATCGAAACGCATTTCCTGACATCGACCTCTTGCAACAGAACCCACGCAGCAGCGTGCCACGACGAGTGACCGTACTGGCCGCCGGATTCGGGGGGGCCAACGTCGCTATGTCAGTGGTTCGCGGCGACCAACCGATGCGCTCAGCGGCGGCCGAGGGCATAGTGTCCGCTCCGCGCGTTGTGATCCGAGGCATCGGGTGCGTGTCTGCTGGCGGCCGTGGATTGGCTGGGCTGCAGCGGCTTACTGATGGCGGCGCACGCGATGTGTCTGAAGAGACGCTCGCGCCGCTCCTTGATCGTTCCCGAACGCGCCGGTTCGCGTTGCTGCCCCGGCTGATGCTCGCGGCGTGTCGTGATCTGTGTGACGCAGTCGGGATATCCGCACATGACTTGGCATCCATGCCGCTCCTTGCAGCATCGTGGCATGGCGCGGCGGCGTTCACCGAACAGTACTACCGTGATCTGCTCGCTTCGGGCATCAATCTTGCCAATCCGATGCTGTTTGCTGAGTCCGTTCCCAATGTGGGCAGTGCACACGTGTCACTTGGATTTGGCATGACCGCTGCCAGTGCCACAGTGATTGGTACACGGACCGCTGGGCTGGAGGCGATGTTCTTGGCATCGTGCCGCATTCGTTCCGGCGAGTGGGACAAAGCAATGGTTGTCATGGCTGATGAATCGCATCCCACCATTGACGCGGTACTTGGTCACTGCTCCGGCAAAGAAGTGCGAAGTGGATCGGCGGGGATGGCATTTCTGATCGAACGAATGGACGCAAGTCATTCGGAATCCTTGCCTGAGATGGTGGCATGTGACCGTTCCATCATGGAGCGTGGACTGTGGCGATCCGGAGTTCGCGGGCGTGGCGCACTTGCTATTCCGGAGATCGGCTGTGTTGCAGGTCCGGCCGCGCTTGCGCTGGAGATTGCAGCCGGCCCCTCAGGAAACATCTCAATTTCTTGCACTGATCCGAACGGATTTGCGTGGACCCTACACGTCAATGCGAAGGGAATTCCTCAGGCGTTTGCTACAGTATGACCGTGGTTCCCCTGACATCGGCTTCTCTTTCGCCTCCGCCGTCACGGGTAGATTTTTCTGTCGATTGGCGCGCTACAGGTGTTGCACTCACTGACTTGCCATCGTGGGTCGGCGCAGAGTGCGATCGCGGAGCCCACGTGGCATCGGTGAGTGTTCCCGCGCAGTCATGCGTGGGCGAACAGTTGGCGCAGATCGCCTTCCAAGCGTTTTCTGAAGCGCTGAATGCCTTGGGCGGACCGGCAACGCGGGTGTGGGCGTTCTTGCCATCGATTACTGCGCATGATTCCCACGGGCTCAACCGCTATATGCGGATGAACATCGGTCGCACGCAGGCATACGCCGCGGCACGTTGGCCATTGCCATTCATGCCCGCGGGCACGTGCGTCGGCCATGCGGGTGACTTGCTAGTGGTTCATGCACTTGCACTGCCCGGTGCAGTGCGGTCCATCGAGAATCCCCGACAGCGCCCGGCGTGGCAGTATTCCTCAAAGTTTGGCCCATCGGCGCCACCATTTACGCGAGCAGTGCTTTCGCAGCACTTGCTCCTGGCCTCGGGTACCGCGGCTGTGGTTGGTGAAGATGTTGTGCACCCCCATGACTTGCAGGCGCAATGGCAGGAGACGCTCAGTCACTTTGCGACGCTGCGGTCGGTTGCGCAGGCCCGAGGGCAGTGGCGGTCAGTACAGATTTATGTTCGTGACCAGTCTGACCTTTCAACCGTTGCGCGATTGGCGCAGCAAGAATTTGCTGACGGCGTGGAGCGGATTCTGCACGCGCCGCTCTGTCGGCAGGCACTCCTTGTAGAGGTGGAGGCGGTGGCCGATGTCTGAAACGCTGCATGTTGATTGCCTAGTCATTGGCGCCGGCCCCGCTGGCAGCGCTGCCGCGATCGACATGGCGCGCGAAGGGCTCAAGGTCCTGGTGATTGATCGCGGCGAATTCCCGCGATTCCGGATCGGCGAGAGTTTCTTGCCGCGAACGAAACGCGCACTGCGACGCCTCGGTGTGCTTGATAAATGCATGGCGTTGCCGCATGCACGCAAGGTGGGCGTCGAAATTTCCATGGGCGACCGCCGCTACGGGTCGCGGACATTCTTCTTCCGCGACACCATCGGTAACGGTGAGAAGGACGCCTTCAACATGGCGCGGGTGCATCTGGACATGATGATGATGGAATCTGCACGTGAAGCCGGCGCGGATGTTCGCACTTCATGCGCGTTGCGTTCCATACAGTCGCACGGTGACTCGGGAATTGTGGCTGACACCGACGCGGGGGTCGTCCATGCCAAGTGGATGATTGACGCCAGTGGTCAAGCGAGCGCCTTGGGTCGTGAGTTTGGAACACGTCGCTATCACTCATTCCTTCGCAATGTTGCTTACTTCGAACACTTTGAGGGCGTGATTCGCCCATCCGGAAACGCCGCGAATTGCTTTGGTCTCACGGTGATGGATGAGGGTTGGTTCTGGTTGATTCCGCTTGATGAGCACCGCACCAGTGTGGGTTTCGTGGCGCGGGAACCACTGCATCGATCGCTTGATGTGGCACCGGAAGATCGATTCTGGTGGGCGGTGGAACGGACTCCCATCATGGCGGAACGTATGGCCAATGCGCGCGGTCCTTCTACCAATCGGGTGATCGCTGACTTCACGTATCGATGTGATCCATTTGCTGGACCGGGATTCTTCCTTGTGGGCGATGCTGCTGCATTCCTGGACCCTGTGTGGTCGACGGGGCTCACGTTGGGGCTTCTTGCAGCCGAGCAGGCGGCCGCGGGCGTGATTCGGATGTCACGTGGTGCCAGACCAGCGAGCGAGCGGGCGCGGTATCAGGCGTGGGCCACCCGAGTGGTCAGCCGCGCGTTCCGACTTGTGGAAGGTTTCTACGACCCCGGATTCCGTGATCTCCTCTTTGCTCCTACCCAGCCACGCGAATTGGTGCGCGGATTTGTGACGCTGCTCGCCGGTGAGTTTGACGCCGTTCAACCAGCAACCGCAGTCCGTTGTTGGGCCCTGGGATCCATGTGTGCCATCCAGAAGCGCGTTGGATTTGCGCCGCGTACTCGCCCATTCCGACTGCGCCCCGACGGTGTGAATAACCGCGCACCGGTGGCGAGCCTCGCTCGCGGGGCTGCCGCGCAATGAATCTGGTATTTGCGGCGCTCGCACATCAGTGCGCCACAGAGCCGGATCGAGTGCGCGTCACTGACCCGGATGGACGCGAGTGGACCAATCGCGCATTGCTCTCTGCAATTGCCGCCGCGACACAAGCGATCGAACTTCGCTGCGCACCAGGCTCCTTGGTGGCGGTCACCGTGCCATCTGGCGGCGCATTCTGGGTGGCAAGCCTTGCCACCCAGCGCGCCGGTTGCGATGCGCTGTTGATGGCCAACGCTGCGCCGCGAGCCATGATCGATCGGGTAGCGCGTGAACTTGCGCCCAGTCTGATCATTGACAGCGTGCAGTTGGCGGAACTTGTGCTGCCCTCAGCCATCGGTTCGGCCAACGCGCAGCCCTCGCGACCATGCGGTGGAATTGTCCTGCTCTCCTCCGGCACCACCGGAATGTCACGTTTCGTTCGCCGATCGCCCGGCGCGATTGATTGCGTTGCTGCTGGACTGGTTGACGCACAGTTGTATCAACACACTGACACGGTTGGATCATTTCTCCCCATGCATCACGCGTACGGGTGCGAGCACGCATTTCTTGCGCCGCTCTTAAGTGGCGCATCCGTTCGGCAGCACGGGTCATTTACTGTGGAAGGCGCACAGCAGTTCATGTCCGCAGGAGTAACGGTGCTCCCGTTGGTGCCAGCGGCGGCGGCAGCTATTGCAGAAGGTGCGATTCCTGCGCATGCGCTCCGATGCGCCATCGTGGCGGGCTCACCGTTGCGTGGGTCAGTGCGCGCGCGGTTCAAGGCGGCATTGGGCATTCCGCTCATCGATCTCTATGGCGCCAGCGAAGTGGGCACTATCTGGCTCGATCGTGGTGCGGGCGGCGTACCGATCCCGGGTGTTGTGATTCGCATTGTTGACCCATTGTGCCGCGAGCGCATGATTGATGTTGCAGACGGCATCGTCGGCGAGCTGGCGGTTCGCTCCGGCGCAGCGTTTGATTGCATCGTCGGCCATTCGCACGGACAAGAGGATTTGCAGGACGGATACTTTCGAACCGGCGATATTGGCGTTCGATCCGCTGATGGTTTCTTGCACATCACCGGTCGAGCCAAGCTCGTATTTGATGTTGGCGGACTTAAAGTGAACCCCTACGACGTGGAAGCGGCCATTGAAGAGCACCCGGATGTTGCCGCTGCGATTGTTGAGCCAGTGCTCGTGGCGGACGGTCTAACCCGCGTCGCTGCGCGCGTGGAATTGGTCACACCGACGCGCTCGCTTGATCCGACCACGTTGCGTGCTTTCATTGCGGAACGCGTTGCGGCGCATGCGGTTCCGCGCACCATTGCGTTTGTGGCTCAATTCCCACGCAGTGCAAGCGGCAAAGTGTTACGCGCGGCACCCGCACGGCCTCCGGTGGTGGCGCGTCCGGCACAGTTGCGCGACCGCGCATCCCGCGAACAATGGACGCAAGCACTGTTCAACAACAGCGCCGCCGGCTACGACCGATCCAGCGGCGCCATGATGGGTGGACTGGGGCGTGCGTATCGGCGACGCATGTTGCAAGCGGCGGGTTTGCGCTCAGGGATGTCGCTCCTGGATGTGGGCAGCGGAACCGGAGTCTGCGCGTTGCTCGCTCAAGAAATTGTCGGTGTAGCCGGTCGGGTAGTGGCGCTCGACCCGAGTTCTGGAATGCTGTCAGTGGCTCGCGATCGGGGTGTTCGGGAAACGGTCCTTGGCTGCGCGGAGCAGTTACCGTTTCCAAGTGCATCCTTTGACTGCGTATCCATGGGCTACATGTTGCGGCACATTGAGGACATGCACACCGTATTTTCGGAGGTGCTGCGCGTGTTGCGCCCAGGCGGTCGGATCGTGCTGCTTGAGGTCACTTCCGCACGGGGCGCCATCACTGCGCCACTCTTTCGTTTCACGATGCGGCATGTGGCGCCGACGGTCGGGGTGTTGGCCAGCGGGCGCGTCTCTACATTCCCCATGATGCGCTATTGGGCGGACACCATTGAGGATGCCGTCCGACCCGCAGTGATCATTTCTGCGTTGGAATCTGCAGGATTTGTAGGGGTTCGCCACGCTACTGAACTTGGTGTCATGAGTTACTACCGCGGCGTTTCGCGGCTGTCACACTCCACCGATTTCAGGTCTCCGCAGGCGTAGTCGGCGGCACTGCCAAGACCAGTATTCCAGATGCCAGTCGCTCGGATTGACTGTGCGCGGTCACATCAAATTGGTGAAGCGAGCCCATGCCGCCAGAGACTTTCGCGCGCAGTTCAATCTGGCAGGGTGGCCGCGCCGGCGCATGGAATCGGAGATTGATGTGCGCCAAGAATCCCGGCCGACGCGGCCCGATGCCTTCGCCGGGCAGCGAAGTCAGGGCAATGCCAGCCGCCTGAGCCAACGCTTCGCCGATCAATACTCCTGGAATGATTGCATCATCGGGAAAGTGCCCGCGCAGAAAGTCCTCATCACCCCGGATGGTCCATGTTGCCTGCACCGCGCCGTCGCCGAGTTGGCAGATGTTGTCAATGAACAAGAACGGAGCTCGATGCGGCAGAAGCTGTTCGGGTGAAACGTGGTTCACTTGCCAGCCGCCACCAATTCAGCGTGCGCAAAGTCGATGAACACTCCAACGCTTGACATAGTGTCTTTCCCAAGTTTCTTTGGGGCAATCTTGTGCCCGAATCGCTTCTCAATGCCGGTCACCAACATCAGTAGATCAAGTGAATCCAATGCAAGTCCGCCACCGATGAGTGGCAGATCGTCGGGAAGATCCATCCCGGCAAACTTCAGGTCCACCTGAAGGATTTCGCGTACTGCGGAAGCGACTTGTTCTCGTTGCATGGTCAAGCGGGCGAAATGGTAGCCAACGATGCCTTTCGGGACACACCATCGACAAAGACATGCACGGCCCGACCGGTGAGGTTGCGCCCGTTGAATGGGCTG